>NZ_FRAY01000006.1 GCF_900142475.1 Fibrobacter sp. UWH4 | reverse complement strand
TTCCCTTTCCGAACACGGAAGTCAAGCCCCTCATCGCCGATGGTACCTGGCCCACGGGCCCGGGAGAGTAGGTCGCCGCTGGATTCTCGAGGCCCTTCGCCAAAAAGGCGGAGGGTTCCTTTTTTTTATACCCGCCCCGCTCCGTTCCGTCCCGCGGCGGCCGCGTTAGGGGTAGTCACCCGGAGGGCCGAGACTACAGGCTCGGCGAGCGCAGCGAGTATAGCCCGACCCGGCCCGCCTCCGCCCCGGCGGATCTGGCCGGGGAACGCCCGCTAGGGATGCCTTGTGCGTATGGCAATCAAGGAGCGGATCTCCCTATCTTAAAAATCTATTTCGAGTACTTCGCCCACTTGCGGAGAAGTTTTTCGAAGCGGGCTTCATAACCACGCTCGTGCGCAGAGGTCTTCTTATAGAGTACGATTGCCGATTCGTCTACATCATTTTCTGTTGATTGCACGGCAATGCCCTTGAGGCACATGTCGAATTCATCTTCGTTGTACATTCTGATTCGATCGACGTAGATATATTCATTGCCATTGTTGTCCGTCATATGGTCGTAGTCATCTTCGTCAAGGAGCGCGGCATTTTCAGTTTTGCAGAGTTCCGCGTTCAGGGCCTTTTTGATGTAGGTTGCATTGCAGGTCGTAACGCCATCGGTCACGTCGATACTGATGTCGCGATTTTCTTGATAACCGTCCAACGACAGGTCCACTTTCTTTATATCGACCGTGAATGTTTTATCGCCAATAGTAAAGGTTTGCTGACGCTTTGTGCTTGCGATAATGTTCACTCCGTTATCTGCGATGGTTTTATTGTAATATTCGATATCCTGGTCATTTTCGCCATATACATCAAAGATGTCTGGCACCCAGGTATCGGTATAATCCTTTCCACTCAATGCTTTATACAATTCCAAAACAAAGTTGGATTTCGTAAAATCGGAATTGTTTATATCTGAAAGGTATTGGTCAAAGTAAATTTCCTGGGTTCCGGTCACCTTCCCGCTAGATATATTATAGGTTATTTTGTGATACTTTGAATCGTTGCATCTGGTGTCATTTTCAGTATTATGGTATTCACAATGTGTATATGTCCAGGTTCCGTAGATTTTTCCGGCGGTACCGCCAACCCACATTTCGCCGTAATGGCTTGTATCGCCATCGTCGATATTGTAGAACAATAGGGTATCTCCGTGGAACTCGTATTTCATGGAATCGGCTCTGATTCGCTGCTGAACGTTTTTCCAGGTTAATGCTTCTCCCTCTACTACGCATTCGTTCTCGTAATAGGGATCAGGAGTGATTACAATTAGTTGATGTTCCTCGTCTACGAAGAGGGAGGCTGTCCGGGTTAATGTGTTGCCGGATGCGTTAGTGGAAGAATCGTCTCCGCAGGCGGCCAGGAGCATTGCGGATGCCGTTGCGGTGATTAGGAGGTGTTTCATGTTTTATCCTTTTACGGGAACGTTAATTTGTTTTACATTGGATAATATAGTTTATGGGAGGTGAAAATTGACAAAACCTTGCCATAAGTTGTTAAAATTTCTATATATGAGCCCGCGCAACGGTAAAATGCCGTCGCAGACATAGACACAGAGTGGCGACCGCAAGGTCGCCCAGAACCAAAGTGGCTGGCCAGATGGGTAGGCTTGGGCACGACGGTCGCGAGGAAAGAGACTGCGCTCGAAGCCGAGAGGTTTGGTGGCCCGAAAGGAAAAAATGAGTCAAAGAATCGTATGTAAGTTCGGCGGCAGCTCTGTCGCCGATGCCGGCCAGTTCAAGAAGATCAAGGCCATCGTTGAATCCGACAAGAACCGCAAGGTCATCGTCGTTTCCGCCCCCGGCAAGCGCAATCCTAAGGAAACAAAGCTTACCGACCTCCTCTACAGCACTTACGACCTCGCCTCCAAGGGTCTCGACTTTTCGACCCCGTGGAACCTGATCCGTCAGCGCTATGACGAAATCTGCAAGGACCTCGGTCTCGAAGACAAGCTCACCGAAGACTTGGACAGCCTCGAAGACAAGCTCAAGAACCACCCCGAATCCGTCAGCACCGACTTCTTGGTAAGCCGTGGCGAATTCCTGTGCGCACGCCTCATGGCCAAGTACCTGGGCGCAAACTTCGTCGACACCTTCCCGCTGATCACCTTCGACGACAAGTATCGTATTACGCCGAAGACCTACGAAGATATCGCGAAGACCTTGTCTGACGAAAACCAGCTTTACGTGCTGCCGGGCTTTTACGGTAGCAACCTCCGTGGCGAAGTCAAGACCTTCAGCCGTGGCGGTTCCGACATCACGGGCGCCATTCTCGCTAACGGCATCGATGCTGCCAAGTACGAAAACTGGACCGACGTCTCGGGCATGCTCATGGCTGACCCGCGCATTGTCGAAAATCCGCTGCCCATCGAATACGTGAGCTACCGCGAAATCCGCGAACTTGCCTACTCCGGCGCCAGCGTGCTTCACGACGAATCCATCGCCCCGTGCCGCGCGAAGAAGATTCCTATCAACATCCGCAACACGAACCGTCCCGAAGACGCGGGTACCATCATCGGCCCCACTCCGGAAGAAGCGAAGCTCCCGATTACGGGTGTCGCCGGCCGTAAGGGTTTCTCGATGATCTACATCGAAAAGTCCATGATGAACAAGGAAGTCGGTTTCGGCCGCCGCGTGCTCGCCGTGCTCGAAAGCGAAGGCCTCTCTTACGAACTGTGCCCGAGCGCCATCGACTCCATGAGCATCGTGGTGGATTCTAAGGCTCTCGACGCCGTGCAGGACGTGGTCCTCGAAGACATCACGCAGCAGATGCGCCCCGACCGTATCAAGGTGTTCCCGGGCATCTCGCTCATCGCGACTGTCGGTCACGGCATGACGAACAAGATCGGTGTGGCAGCAAAGCTCTTCACCGCTCTCGCCGACAACAAGGTGAACGTCCGCATTATCGACCAGGGTTCTTCGCAGATCAACATCATCACCGGTGTTGACGAAGCCGATACCGAGAAGGCCATCAAGGCTATCTACGGCGCATTCGTGAAATAGGCCCTATCGCTGCTGTTATTCTGGAGCCGCACCAAGTGGCGATAGAATCTAGGGTGACATGATTATAGTGTCATCTTGAGCGGAGGCGCGAAGCGCCAAAGTCGAAGGATCTCAAACCCGAAAATTAGAGACGACCCGGAATAAAATCCGGGCCGTTTTTTTGTTGGGCGGAGTAACAATGAAATTTCTGTTCGAAAAAATGTTCCCCTTTTCATCAACATTTTTCTAACCACTGACCACCAACTACTGACCGCTTTTTTATATTTAAGTCACAAAAATTTTCACTTTAACAGAAGGTTAATAAAATGGCTAAAATCGCTAAAGTTTGGGCTCGTCAGATCCTGGATTCCCGTGGCAATCCGTCTCTCGAAGTCGATGTTACTCTTGACAACGGTATCGTTGGTCACGCTGCTGTTCCGAGTGGTGCTTCCACCGGCGAACGCGAAGCTTGCGAACTCCGCGACGGCGACAAGAAGACTTACTGCGGTAAGGGCACTCTCACTGCCGTGAAGAACGTCAACACCAAGATCGCTAAGAAGATCGTTGGCATGGATCCGTCCAAGCAGACTGAAGTTGATGACGCTATGATCGAACTCGACGGCAACCGCATGCTCAAGAACACGCTCGGTGCAAACGCTATCCTCGGCGTTTCCATGGCTGTTTGCGTTGCTGCTGCTAAGGATGCTGGCCTTCCGCTTTACCAGTACATTGCTAAGCTCCATGGCACTGAAAAGCTCACCCTCCCGTGCCCGATGTGCAACGTGATCAACGGTGGTGCTCACTCTTCCGCTCCGATCGACTTCCAGGAATTCATGATCGCTCCGGTTGGCGCTAAGACTTTCTCCAAGGGTCTCCAGATGGTGACCGAAATCTTCCACGCTCTTAAGGCTGTCCTCAAGAAGGGTGGTTTCGATACGACGGTTGGTGACGAAGGTGGCTTTGCTCCGGGCGTTGCTATCAAGCCGGCTAAGAACAAGTTTGGTTACGAAATCAAGGACGTGATGACCCTCGAAAAGGCTCTCGCTGCTTTGAAGACCGCTACTGAAAACGCTGGTTACGTTTTCGGCAAGGACATCAAGATCGCTCTTGACGTTGCTTCTTCCGAATTCTGCGACAAGGATTCTGAAAAGAAAGGCTCCAAGGCTGTTACTTACACGTTCAAGAAGAGCACCAAGAAGACCCTCAAGTCTGCTGAAATGGTCAAGCTCTATGAAAAGCTCATCGACAAGTATTCCATCTTCTCCATCGAAGACGGTCTCGATGAAGCTGACTGGGCAGGTTGGAAGGTTCTTACCGACAAGCTCGGTGGCAAGATCAACCTCGTGGGTGACGACCTGTTCGTCACGAACCCGACCATCTTCGACGAAGGCATCAAGGCTGGCATCGCTAACGCTATCCTCATCAAGGTGAACCAGGTCGGTTCTGTTTCTGAAACCCTCGCTGCTATCAAGCGTGCTCAGGTTGAAGGCTATGCTCCGATCGTTTCTCACCGTTCTGGCGAAACCGAAGACACCTTCATTGCTGACCTCGCCGTCGGTACTGCCGCTGGCCAGATCAAGACTGGTTCTCTCTCTCGTACGGACCGCGTCTGCAAGTACAATCGCCTCCTCCGCATCGAAGAAGAACTCGGCAAGGCTGCCGTGTACGCCGGTGACCCGCGCAAGGCTTGCAAGGCCACTAAGACCGCTTGCGCTTGCAAGAAGTCCTGCAAGAAGAAGTAGTCTCTAGAGCGCAAGCTCTCGCAACTGCCCCTAGTTAATACCAGGGGCTTTGTTGCTCATGGAAGGCCGCTCCGGCTGCCAAGGCTTGCCCTGACAAGGTCACTGAGCTTGCCGAAGTGACCTTGGCAAAATTATTCAAGGAAGTCGCTCCCAACGGAGCGGCTTCTTTTGTATGTAATAGTGAATTAATTTGTTTGAACTGCAAAAAAAATAAGCGTGTGTTGCAAGTAGTGTAAATTTCTGTAAACAGCGATGGCGCGTGGGGATACCTATGGTGCGCAAAAAAATCCCTTTGTAAACACTATTTTTTAAAAAGCGCAGAACAATTTTTTCATTTAAATCTATATTACGGGAGAAATTTTTTCACACAAGCTTTTTATAGCTATAAAAAGAGGACACAAATGATTGGATTGAAATCGATTGCCAAGACGGCGCTTGCGCTCTCGGCATCCGGTGCGCTCCTTTCGGGTTGCGGCGACGCAGCATCGGAAGGTGATCTGGGTGGCGCGCTTCCCCGTCAACAGACGCTGTACTTGTCGGGCCAGCAGAACGACGCTCCGGGTTCGTTTAACCCGCTAGCTGAAAGCTGGATGGCTTCCTGGCCGGTGGGCGGACGCTTCAACCTGATGTACGAACCGCTCATCACCTACAACTCCCTGAATGGTAAGATCGAACCCCTTCTGGGCACCTTGGTCGAAGAGCTTTCCAATAACGACTCCATCGTTGTGGACCTGAACCCCGCCGCCAAGTGGAGCGACGGTAAGCCGGTGACTTCTACCGACGTGACCTTCATGTTCCTGCGCGGTTCCATCAACTCTACCGAACAGATTTCCGCTATTCATATCGACACCTTGAAGAAGAACGAAGACGGTACCGTTGCTGAACGTCTTTCCTTCATGGTCGCTAAGGACAAGCGCAACAACCCGCTGACCGTGCGCGACATGTTGCAGGCGACCCGTATCGCTCCGTCGCATGTGTTTGAACCGCTGATCAAGGAAAAGGGCCTCGACGAGACGAAGAAGCTCCCCATGGATCAGAATCCGGTGATTTCGGGTCCGTACAACCTGCGTAGCGCTGACCCGAACAAGATTATTCTTGAACGCCGCGACGACTACTGGGGCAACGCTGCCCTCCACGACGGACAGCTCCCGGCTCCGAAGTTCATTGTTCACCCGATTTACAAGAACAACGAACATAATACCATCGCCATGCGCGAAGGCAACCTTGATGCCTCCCAGAGCTTTATTCCGCGTATTGCTCGTAAGGCTTCGGCCGGCGTCCACACCTGGTGGAACGAGCCGCCTTACTTCCGTCCGGGTGCAATGCCCATGCTCGTGATCAACACCCTTAAGGAACCCCTGAACGACAAGCGTTTCCGCCGTGCTCTTGCTACGGCAATTGACTACAACGCTCTGCGCCAGTTCGCCGTTTCCAACTACACCTCTACCCTCAAGGCCGGCCTCATCATGCCGACGGACCTCGAAGGCAAGTACATTGTCGACGAAGACCTCGAAAAGTACGGCGTGAACCTTGGCATCAGCGATGAAGCCGAACGCCTCGCCGCAGTGAAGCAGATTCTTTCCGAAGCGGGCTTCAAGTCCGTGTTCAACGACGACGGTACCTTGGACCACATGGAAAATGCCAAGGGCGAACGTCTCCCGACTCTCTACATCACTAGCCCGAATGGTTGGACCGACTGGGAAGCCATGGTGACGATTGCTGTCGAAGGCATGCGCAAGGCCGGTATCGATATCCGCGAAGGCTTCGTGGACGGTGGTTCCTACTGGCCGGCCATGGGTCTTGGCAACTTCGACCTCGTGATGCACAAGCCTGTCGCCGACGTGACTCCGTCTCTTCCGTGGAGCCGCTTCAACGAAATCATGGCAAGCCGCGACTGGCAGCCGCTTGGCGCCTGGGCCGGTGTGAACATCGGTCGTTACAACCAGCCGGGTACCGAAGGCTTCCGCCCCGAAGTGGACCAGCTCCTTTCCGCTATTCCTCTGATGACGGACTCCGTGGAAATCGCAAAGGCCTACCGCGAACTCAACAAGATCTTCATGGAAGACCAGCCCTCTATTCCGCTGGTCTACCTGCCCGAACAGTTCTACGAATTCAGCGACCGCGTGTGGACGAACTGGCCCACCGCCGAAAACCCGTACGCTCCGGCTCAGCTGCCGTGGGTGGCTTCGGGCACCAAGATCCTCTGGAACTTAAAGCTTGCTAAATAAAGGTTAAAGGAATACAAATGCTTAAACAATATCCTATGCTACGCTATGTCCTGCAGAAGGGGTTCTGGTATCTCCTGACCTTCGTTTTTGCAGTGGCACTTAACTTCGCGTTGCCGCGTCTTGGCGACAACAACCCGGTCGACATCATTATGGGTCAGGCCGGTAAGGGCCTTTCTCCGACTGAAGCTCAGAAGAAGAAGGCCGAACTCCTGGTTTCCTTCGGCATGGCCGAACTCGACGACCAGGGTAACGTGATTTACGAACCGGAAGTCGACGAAAATGGTCAGATGGTTACCCGTAGGGTCGCCAAGCTCGACGAGGCCGGCAATCCGGTGCTCGTGACCGTGAAGGAAGTCAACGAAGACGGCACCCCGAAGATGGTGGAACGCCAGAAGGTTGACGCCGAAGGCAAGCCGGTCTTCGAAGAAAAGCCGGTACTCGACGCCAAGGGCAAGCCCGTGATGGAAAAGGTGGGCAAGAAGAAGGTCGCCAAGGTTGAAAAGGTTGCCGTGATGGAATCTGTCCAGGCAGAACGTCAGGACACCGTGATGGTTGAAGAACCGGTGCTCAAGACCGACCCGAAGCTCAGTTCTGCATTCTCCCAGTTCCTCCGTTACATCGCCAACGTGTTCAAGGGAGACCTCGGCCTCTCTTACCAGAACAACGAACCGGTGACCAACGTGATCAAGAAGTCCCTCCCGTGGACGCTCCTCATCCAGGCTCCGACTATTTTGCTCGGCTGGATTATCGGTAACTTGCTCGGTGCTTTCGCTGCTTACAAGCGCGGCATTTTCGACAAGGTGTTCTTCCCCTGCGCCATGTTCCTGAACGGTGTGCCGTACTTCGTGTTCGGTATGCTCTTGGTGGCCCTCTTCTCCATCACGCTCGGTTGGTTCCCGGCCATGGGTGCCTACAGCTCTGACATTCCGGAACTCACCTTCTCCTGGACCTGCATCAAGAGCGTCGCTTGGTACTACATCCTCCCGTTCTTCAGCTGCTTCCCGATTCTTCTTTCGGGTCAGGCAACGGGTATGCGCTCCATGTCCATTTATGAACTCGGTACTGACTACATGAAGTACGCTAAGTGGCTCGGTCTTCGCGAAGGCAAGATTATTAGCTACGTGTTCCGTAACGCCATGCTTCCGCAGCTCACCGGTCTTGCTCAGTCCCTGGGCGCCATGGTGGGTGGCGCACTCATTACCGAAATGATCTTCTCTTATCCGGGCCTCGGTATGGCGATGCTCAACGCCATCCAGAAGAACGACTACGCAACGATTCAGGGTTGTACGCTCATGATCTCTACCTGCGTGCTTGTGGCCAACTACGCCGTTGACGTGCTCATCGCCGTGTTCGATCCGCGCGTTAAGGCCGGTCTCCAAATGGGAGGTAAGTAATTATGTTGAAACTCTTAAGAAACCTTCTCAAGTCCCCGATGTTTGTCATCGGTATCTCGATCTTCGTGCTCACGCTCCTGATCGCGCTCTTTGGACCTCTCTTCTACAACGTCGATACTCACGCCCGTGACATTCTCGCTGGCCCGTATGCAGGTTCTTCTTCTGAACACCTGCTCGGTACCGACCACCTCGGCCGTGACTATGTGTCCCTGCTGATTGCTGGTCTGCGCAGCTCGCTCTATGTGGGTTTCGTGGCCGGTATCATCGCCACGACGATCGGTGTGCTTATCGGTCTGTTCGGCGGTTTCCGCGGTGGCTGGATCGACGAAGTCCTGAACATGTTCACGAACCTCTTCATCGTGATTCCGCAGTTCGTGATCCTCGTGCTTATCAGCTCTGCCGTGAAGGACGGTCGTTCCCTCACCTTGATCGGTCTCATCATCGGTCTTACCGCATGGAGCTGGTCTGCTCGTGCTGTGCGTGCCCAGGCATCTTCTCTGCGTAGCCGCGACCACATCGCGCTTGCCCGCATCAACGGTGCATCTACGCTCACGATCGTGATCAAGCATGTGCTTCCGTACTTGCTCTCCTACGTGTTCATGGTGTTCATCATGCAGGTGGGTTCGGGTATTCTTTCCGAAGCTTCCATCTCCATGATCGGCCTTGGCCCTGTCGATACGACTAGCCTCGGTATCATCTTGAACCAGGCGAAGGACAACGGCGCTCTTGCCGACTCCATCTGGATTGCCTTCATTCCGGCGACCCTCGTGGTGACCCTTACGGTGTTTGCCCTTTACCTCATCAATACTTCTATGGAAGGCGTCTTTAACCCGCGTCTGCGCAAATAAGAGGTAACGAAATGTCTGAAAATGTATTTGAAGTAGAAAATCTCGGCCTCTATTACCTTGGCCGTTTCGGCGACAAGACTCATGCCGTGACGGATGTGTCCTTCTCCATGAAGCAGGGCGAAATCCTCGGTATCGCAGGTGAATCTGGTTGCGGTAAGTCCACCTTGGTGTCCGGCCTTATGGGCATGTGCATCCCGCCGCTTTACCCCGAAAAGGGTGACGTGCGTGTGCGTGTGGGCGACCACATGGAATCCCTGATGCACCGCAAGCTCGAAGATGTTCGCGCTAACGTGCTCGCTCAGCAGGTCTCCATGATTCCGCAGGGTGCATTCAACGCGCTTAACCCGGTGCGTAAAATCAAGGACATCGCTGCCGACGTGATCGCTGCCCACCAGCAGCCGGGCAAGAAGCTCGACCACAAGGAAATCTACGACCGTCTTTGCGAACGTTTCGACCTGTTCGGAATGGATACCAAGCGTGTGCTGAACTCCTACCCGATTCAGCTCACCGCCGGTGAACGCCAGCGTTCCGTGATCGGTATCTCCACCTTGCTCAACCCGCAGATGGTGATCGCCGACGAACCGACTTCCGCTCTGGACGTTTCTACCCAGAAGGAAGTGATCAAGATGATTTTCGATCTTCTTGACAAGGGCATCTTCTCCACGATGATCTTCATTACCCACGAACTTCCGCTCCTGTACCACGTGGCAGACAACATCGCCATCATGTACGCCGGCGAAATCGTGGAATACGGTACGGCTGATCAGGTCGTTAAGGATCCGCGTCACCCGTATACGCAGGCTCTGATGGGCGCTATGCTTTCTACCGAAGCTTCCCAGCGTACCCGTCATCCGGTGGCTATCGAAGGTGCTCCTCCGAGCCTGAAGAACAAGATCGTGGGTTGCCGCTTTGCTCCCCGCTGCAAGAAGGCATGCCCCGACTGCAAGAAGAATACCCAGAACATCCGCATTGTAGGCGACCGTCAAGTGAGGTGCGATTATGCTGTCTGATAAACCCGTTGTATTTTCCGCTAAGCGCATCAGCAAGGATTTTGGTGCCGGCAAGTCCCTGAAGACCGCCGTGAAGGATGTGTCCTTCGACATCTATGACGAAGAGTTCATCTCCATCGTGGGTGGTTCGGGCTGCGGCAAGTCCGTGCTCGCCAAGATCATGCTCGGTCTTTATAAGCCGACTCGCGGCCAGTTCCTGTATCGCGACAAGCCCATCAAGAACCTGAAGGCTCACTGGAACGAAGTGCAGTCCGTGTTCCAGGATCCGTTCGGCTGCTTCAACCAGTTCTTTACCATCCGTAGCCAGCTGGAAGACGCCCTGAACATCCTCAAGGACAAGCCCTCCAAGGAAGAAGTTCGCCGCCGCGTGGACGAAGGCCTGATGGCTGTGAACGTGAAGCCCGAAGATATCGAAGGCAAGTACCCGTTCGAACTTTCCGGCGGTCAGATGCAGCGTATGCTTTTGGCTCGTATCTTCGCGCTCCGTCCGAAGGTCTTGATCGCTGATGAAGCCACCTCCATGGTGGACGCCTGTGTGCGTGCAAACATCCTCGATTACCTCCGCAAGTTGAAAGACGAGCTGAAGATGACCGTGGTGTTCGTGACTCACGATATCGGTCTTGCAAACTACGTTTCTGACCGTATCTTCATCATGCACGACGGTAAGATCGTGAACCAGGGTACTCCTGCCGAAGTGCTCGACAACACGACCGAACCGCACACGCTCAAGCTGCTCGACGATATCCCGGAAGTCCACAAGACCGAATGGATCAAGAACAGCCATCGTTCTAAGAAGTAATTGCAAGGTGAAAGTCGTGAAAACAAGTTTGCTTGTTTTCATGACCGAACCGAAGATTACTGCGATCGAAGAATCCAGAAAAATCGGCTCCGTAAGGAGCCGTTTTTTCGTATTTTGCGAGAAAAAAGAGTGAATTGTTTTTATAAAATGTATTTTTTTGATAAGTGATTATGCGGGAAGGACAAACGCTAGCGTTATAAAATAATGGTTCATCAGTATGCAACTTTATTCCATGTTGCTTTTGAACAACATTTAGATAACAGTTATTATGCGATAGATTGGAGGAAAAAATGAAATACATCGCTCTTGCCATATTTCTTATTCAGTTGTCCGCTGCCAATGTATTTGCGGCAAGTTGTGACATGAAAAAGTCCTTGTCGTTTTTTCCGTCAACAAGTATTTGCCTGTTCAAGAAGGACTCCTTGAATTTTAGGAATAAGAAGAATGTTGAACCGCCTGTAGTGAATCTGCAAAGGAGTGGAAACCTATGGATGTACCGCTCGCACTTGAATCCAATGATTGTGGTAACGACGGATGGAAGACGTGTAGTGCTGAGCAATATCTGTGAAAAGGACCCCTTGTGTGATTCCTTGGATACGCATGTGTCTTTTTCGGCGGTCTTGAAGGATGAATTTTTGCGGTGGCAGAAGGCCTCTGTTTTTGAGGGGACGGAACAGGAGGCTGATTCCTTGGTGAGCCACATTATTGTAAAGATGTCAAAGGCCTTTGGCGAAGAAGACGATGTTGACGAGCCGGATTTGGCATATATAGAGTACAATATCTATTGCGATGACACAGATTCTGCGGAGTCCATCTTGGGTCCTTTTTTTGGGCTTAATTGGGAAACGCCGACGGTACTTGATTCCTTGTATTTATGCGACGAGTATACTCTAAAGATTCCTGTCGCTTCGACAGGTTTTCACTCGTTGAACATCGAAAGAGTTTCTAGGAATACTTTCTCTATTGGAGGCATAAAGGACTTTACTCCATATAAAGTTTTTGATTTGAATGGAGTTTTGCTTAAACAGGGTTATGTACAAAAGGGATTGGTCGAAATAAGTACGTTTCCTAGTATTTTGATGATTTCAGATCAGAAGGTTCTGTTAAGGTAGGAAAAATAGGTCCTGTTTCCTGCTGAAAACGGAAAAAAGGGGCGGATGTTCCGCCCCTTGTTTTGCAGAAAGATTCTATTTTATGAAAAGATGAAACGAGTACTTCTAGCATTACTTACAATACAATTTTTTGTGTTGCCGACGTTTGCAGGGAATTGTGTTCTTAAAAAGTCCTTGTCGTTTTTTCCGTCGACAAGCATTTGCCTGTTCAAGAAGGATTCCTTGAATCTAAGGAATAAGAAGAATGTCGAGCCGCCTGTAGTGAATCTGCAAAGGGGTGGAAACCTGTGGGTATATCGCTCGCACTTAAATCCTGTGATTGTGGTAACGACGAATGGAAAACGTATAGAACTGAGCAATATCTGTGAAAAAGATCCCTTGTGTGATTCTTTGGACACGCATGTGTCTTTTTCGGCGGTCTTGAAGGATGAATTTTTGCGGTGGCAGAAGGCCTCTGTTTTTGAAGGGACGGAACAGGAGGCGGATTCCTTGGTGAGCCATATTATTGAAAAAATGTCGAAGGACTTTGGCGAAGAAGATGGTTTGGGTGAACCGAGGTTGATGTCTACAGAGTACAATATCGATTGCGATGACACGGATTCTGCGGTATCCGTCTTGGGTCCTTTTTATGTGCTTCACTGGGGAAAACCGACGGTTCTCGATTCCTTGTATTTATGCGACGAGTATACACTAGGTATTTCGGAAATTCCGGTCGGCGGTCGGTCGCTGGGCATACGAAGAATTTCTAAAGGCGCCTTTGCCGTTGATGGCCTGAAGGAAGTTTCTGCGTATAAGGTTTTTGACCTGAATGGGATTCTGCTTGAACAGGGCTATACGCAAGATGGACTTTTGAATGTGGACTATGCTCCTGCCGTTCTGGAAATCTCGAATAAAAGGTTTTTGTTGAAATAATCGGTCTGTTTTCTACTGAAAACAGAAAATCACCCCCTGGAATATTCATTCCGGGGGTTTTTTAGGTATATTCTAGGTATGAATTTCTCTAAAAGTGCGTTTTTAGCCGGTGCAGCTTCTGTAGCTGTGTCATTTTCGTCTGCTTTTGCAGGTCCCCTTGTAAACCAGCTGGGTTTTGCTCCCGATGCAGAAAAGATGGTCGTTTACCCCGGTAGTGACGCCAACGGTCTCGAAGTTCGCGACTTGAACGGCAAGACGGTACTGAAACTTGATGCGCCGATGGTCTACGACTGGGATTACAGTGGCGAGGAGGTGCAGTCGTTCGATATTTCTGCCTTAAAGGTTCCTGGGACCTACCGCCTGTTCCGTGGCGGCGAATACGTGGGTACCCCGATCGTGGTCGGCAAGAACGTCTACGACGACCTGGTAAAGGCTGCCCTCAAGTGGTTCTATTACCAGCGTTCAAGTATGGCGCTGGATCCGCAGTATGCGGGCAAGTGGGCCCGTGCTGCTGGCCATAAGGACGACAAGGTTATCATTTACGGTTCCGACAAGGTGACCGGAGGCAAGGGTGCCGGCAAGACGATCAAGTCGGACCGTGGCTGGTACGATGCGGGTGACTACGGCAAGTATATCGTGAACTCGGGCATTACCGTGTTTACGCTGCTCGAGGCCTACGAAAATTTCCCGAAGTACCTGGATTCGCTCTCCTGGAATATCCCGCGCGAATTTGCGAAGTATCCTGAAATCTTGGAAGAAGTACGCTATAACTTGGACTGGATGCTCACCATGCAGGACAAGGATGGCGGTGTCTACCACAAGGTGACAACGCTTAAGTTCGGTGGCAGCGTGATGCCCGAAAAGGACGACGCCCCGCGCTATGCGATTATCAAGAACGTGACGGCCTCGCTTGACTTCGCGGCCGTGATGGCGCAGGCGAGCGTGGTCTACAGGAATATCGACAAGGCATACGCCGACAAGATGCTCAAGGCTGCCGAAAAGGCTTACGGCTGGGCGAAGAAGAACCCGAAGGCTTTCTACAAGCAGCCCGCCGACGTGCAGACGGGAAGCTACGCCCCCGGCGACGAAAACGGCAAGGATGAATTCCGCTGGGCTGCCGCCGAACTTTACCGTGCGAAGGTGGTGGCGGGATCGAAGAACGACAAGGCTGCGGCTACTTATTTGGCCGACTTGAAGGCGAATCCCTTTACGCCCGATGGCGCCTGGTGGGGCAACGTGAATATGCTCGCCGCGTTCCGCGTGGCGCAGGATTCTGCTTCATTTGACAAGGACCTGGTGGCTGCCGCGAAGAAGGTCGTGCTGGACGAGGCGAACAACCTGCGTGCCGTGGGCGATACGAGCGGTTACCATCTGCCCGCTTTCCCCTGGAGCTGGAACTGGGGCAGCAATAGCGCCATGGCCAACAACGGAATGGTGCTGGTGCATGCCTACCTGCTTACCGGTGACAGGAGCTATGTGGATGGCGCCCAGCAGTGCCTCGACTACCTGCTCGGCAAGAACCCGATGGACATTAGCTACGTGACGGGATTCGGCTACCGAAGCCCCAGAAACCCGCACCACCGTCCGAGCGAATCGGACATGGTCGACGATCCGGTGCCGGGAATGCTCGTGGGTGGCCCGCACCTGGGCAAGCAGGATATCAACCTGGACGGCAAGGAACATTGGAAGTGCCCGGACTATGCCGCCGCCGACAAGCCGGCTCTTGCCTACCTTGACAACCGTTGCAGCTATGCCACGAACGAAGTGGCGATTAACTGGAACGCCCCGCTTGTGTACCTCGCCGCGGCCCTCGAGGTGATTTACGGCAAGTAGCGGATATTTGATTTTATGATTTGGCTCGGGTTCGGCGAAATGCCGGATCCGTTTTTTATTGTATATTTTATTTGAAATTCAAAATGGTGGAGAACATGAAGAAATTGTATACTCTCGGATTTGTGGCCTTGCTGTTTGTCGGATGTAGCGATAATGGGTCCGATGCCGAAGATGTTTTCGGTCCCGGCAAGAAAAAGGGAAAGACCGTTACCGTATCGGGGGTGGCGCAGCGCGGGTTTGGTGAGACGACTGCGAGCGATTCCATCCAGTTGGGGAGCCGTCTGGCGCCGGAATATTGGATTGGCGAATGGGGCGAATCCGTAGGTATCGATAGTGCCGGTAACTTCAGTGCGAGCGTGTTCGGACTCAAGATCAATTATGCCGAACTTTATTCCCCTTCCAATATACCCCTGTCGGCGGCGCTTGATGTTTCGAAGTCAAATACGGCCAACGTGAATTACCTGACCAGCCTGATTACCGAATCGGTATGGCATTATATGGAACAGGGCATGGCTTATGAGGAAGCCTGGTCCAAGGCGGCGAAATCCCTCCTGAAAAATCTCCACATGCCCGAGAATTTGACGGACTTTACCCATTATTCCCTGTATGGCGAAGGCGAAGGCGATGCGATGCTCGCGGCGCTTTCTATCGTGATTGAAAGAAGCGTGACTTGGCGGGTCTTTGAAATGGATACGGCGACAGGCCTTTTCCGCGAGGAGGAGGCTTTTAAGAAAATTTCGGCGAACGTGGCGGGGCTTGTGTATGGCGACAAGCTGGATTCCCTGCGCAAGGCTGTCGAGGCGCAGTCGCCTACGGGGAAAGTGGCGAATTACGAAAAGTACCTGAGCGAGATCTTTGCCGACGGCGAAGGCTATGACCGCTGCACGGCAGAAAATCAGGGCAAGCTGATTGGTTACGAAGATTACTACTACGCATCGATTGTCTGCGACAAGTCCGTATGGCGCAAGGCTCATTTGGGAGATTTTATCGGGCCCAAGTACAACCCGGACCTTACTTACGGAATGTATATAGACGATCGTGACCACCATGTTTATATGACCATCAATATCGGCGGAAAGCTGTGGATGGCGGACAACCTGAACTATGCGGACAGCTCCGCTACTCCGAACCTTGCGGGACAGAGCTGGTGCTACGACAACGATTCGACGAATTGCAACGTGTTTGGCCGTATGTACACCTGGAGTGCCGCGATGGATCTTCCTTCGGCGTTCCTGGATTCTTCTTATGACGAAAAAGAGGGATTCCATCAGGGCATTTGTCCTGAAGGCTGGCATATTCCCACGGACGAGGAGCTGAATTCTGTGACATTCGAGGGTTCGCCCCTGTCCTCCTTTATGACGGGCTCCGATAACGCGAGCGGCTTTTCTGTCATTCCTGGTGGCGCTGCGTATGCGGAAACGGAATACGGGGACTCGGAAGAATATACCGGCGTAATGCATTTTGAGGCCATGGAGTCGTATACGAATATATGGATCCGCAATGAATACAATTCGCGAAATGCGGAGGCTTGGTATTACCGGTATTCGATGGAAGGCGGAAGGTCTCAGGCGTATTCCGAATTGAACGACAAGCATCACGGCTTTTACGTGCGCTGCCTCAAGGATTACTAACGGAAGGTTGATTTGTTGAATTTTGCTGCAAAGATTGTCGCCTCGTTCGTGCTGAGTGCCTTGTTCGGGTGCGCAGGGAACAGGCCTGCGGTGGAAACGGTCGCGAAGTCTGCTGACGGTGTTTCGGCGGGGGCTCCGCGCGACAGCATGCGTGCGAAATTCCAGCTGACGATCGTACAGGACAGCTCGACGCAGGAACTGGATGCGGTCCTTTTCTCGGTGCCGGGAAAGCGCTACCGCATGGAACTCACGGGGCCGCTCGGTATCGGTGTCGCCTCGCTCCTGTGGCAGCAGGAAGGCTGGCAGATGACTTTCCCGACGGAAAAGCTCTACATGAAGGGCGAAGGGTACATGGTGGGGCTCCTGAACAGCGACGCGCTCCCGATGGTGCATATCCACCAGGTGGCAGACATTTTTGACGGCCGCTTGCTCCCCGAAGGGTTCGAGGAAGTGGCTCCGCCCGACGATTCGACCCGCATCGAGGGGGTTGTCTATGCCCGTGAAAAAACAGGGCGCAAGTTTACTTTTGGCCGCGAGCCTGTGGAGGGCGCCCCGGAAAAGTCGCGCGTCGTATGGCTTTCGCGTATGGGGGTCGGCGGCAAGACCGAGACGATCCGTTTCTATGATTTCAAGGCATTCGAGGGGGTAGAAACCCCGTCCAGAATCGTATTCGAACTTGACGGTGCGAAATTCCTCGAAATACGCATCAAGAAGATTGCCCGCAACAAGTCGTTCAGCTCGGGGACCTGGCGCCTGAACATTCCCAGGAGCTTCAAGAAAGTCGGGGAATGACTATTCTAAGTCGCGCCGACGCTCTACTTTCTGCTCCCTACTTTTGTAAATTGTGGATATGAAGTTAAATGCTAAGATCTTTGCATTGGTTTTTGGGCTATTCTCTTTTGTGCCGACGCTTGCTGCGGATACGTTGCAGGTGTATGCGATCCGCGTGCAGTTTGCGGATGAAAACCCTAACGACAACAGTCTCACGACCGGAACGGGACTTTTCGATTCCGACAAGGGAAAGAAGGGCGACTACAAGCTGGACCCTTCGGGGCGTCGCAACAGCGTGCCCTACTGGAAAAAGCATTTCGATTTTGCGAACGCCTACTTTAACAAGGCGAGTAACGGCAATGTGGTGATTGATGCGCATATTTTCCCCACCTCATCGAGCGCCTACACGCTGAAGAAGCAGATTATCGACTATAACCGTACGAGCAAGATGAAGGGCGAGAAGACGGCCGAATTCGACGAGGCCCGTAGCCGCGATTACCTGCAGTTCGTTTACGACGCCGTGATGGCGGCGCATGAGTCGGGCGAATCCCCGTTCAGCGAACCGTTGTCGAAAAACCCGAATACGAAACGCGTCTACATGATTATCCACGCGGGGGCGAGCCGCTTGCTGGATGGCGGCAGCATGGGTACGCGCGGTGCCGATACGCCGGGTGACTTCATGGATTTCTATGTCAGTCGCAACGATTGGCGGTATCTGCCCGATACGCTCGAAGGTACGGCTGTCCGCAAGGTAAGCAAGGATTCTTCGGTGGTCAATGGCCTGGTGCTGAAGGATGCCTCTATCGATACGTTGCGTTCGATCATGGTGACGAGCGAGACCTTCTCGCAGGACGGACTCAACTGGGGCGTGAACGGAAACATCGTGAACCAGATTGCGCATGAACTCGGGCTCCCGAACACCTACGACGTGGTGAAGGGTATCAGCCGCCTGGGTTATTACGACCTGATGGACTTTGCGGGCTACAATGCGGGCAACGGTTTCTTGCCTTCGCTGCCGGCGGCGTGGGAACGCGCCTACATGGGCTGGACGCAGGTGAAGGAAGTACGCCCCGTGGCGGGCAAGCCCGTGACGGTGGAAATTGCCGCGGCGGGAACGGGCAAGGGTACCGAAATTGTGAAGGTGCCGCTTTCTGCAAGCGAATACCTGCTGATTGAAAACCGTCAGCGCAGCTGGGACAAGGACGGCCTGGTGAGCGTGACGCTTGGCGACGATGACGAAAGCTCCGACACGATTGTCAAGACGGTGCCGGTGGACAGCCTGAACCTGGTTTTTGAGGACAGCGTCTGCGTCAAGGGTAAGTGCAAAAAGAACGCCAAGAAGGCGAGCGGGATTATTCTGGATGTGAGCAGCTATGACGCGGGGTTGCCGGCGAGCGGTATCGTGGTGTGGCGTGTGAATGACTGGTACTTGCGTAAGACCCTGGAATACGGCATTGCGAATTTCTGGGGCGGCGATACATTGCGCGATCACCAGTTCGGGATTGCGATGGTCGAGGCCGATGGAATTTTGAGTATCGGCAAAACCTTCAAAAATGCAATCGGCGAAGACACCTACGATTACGGTTCGGGGACGGACCTGTTGCCGCACCTGCGCAAGCCTGCAAAGGATTCCAAGCAGAAGTTTGATACGGTCAAGACGATAGGCGCGACGGGCTATGCGAACACGATGACGACTCAGGGTGGCTACACTGGAATCAAGATTGCCGTGAAGGTGCCTGAAGATGCCCGCATCGAAAAGACTGCGAACGCCTTCATGGGTGACAGCGTCGTGAACTTTGGCGCACAGACGATCAGCGTGACCATTAGCATTGACGACGGGAGTATTGAGGGCGGAAAGTTCCCACGCAATGTGGGCCTTGCCTCGGCGGTGCGTGGCGCCGTGTTCGTAGATGACCCTGAAAACGAAGGCGAAAAAATTCTCGTGGTGGGTGCCGAAGACGGAACGCTGCAGGCGTTCAATGCGATGGGAGATACGCTGTTCCCGGCGGATACGGCGATCGTGCAGAGGACCCTGACTCGCAATGCGACCGAGCGCGAGGTGCCGCTGTATCGCGTGGGTGCAAGCAACGGGACGCTGGTGGGCATAGCCAGCGACGGCAAGGACGTTTACAGCCTGCACAGGAGAAAACTCGTGAAGACGAGCTTTGCGGGAGGGCTCCCGACGCAGCGGGAACTTGACATCGATTCCGCGACGGCGGGGCCTGTGGTGTACGGCGGTGCGGTCTTCTTCGCGACATCGAAGGGACAGGCCTCTTTCAATGTGAGTGACGGGAAGGTGAAGCTTCTCGAGGAACGCGAAGGCATCAATGATTTGGCCTACTGCGGTTCCGCGGATGGAAAGGATGTGTTCGCCTATGTGACCGCTTCGGGAAGCGCCTATGTGCAGGACCGTGAGGTGAAATTGAGTGGCAAGGCCGATGAAATTTTCCGCATTGCCTGCGCCGATCTTGATCGCGACAATAAGGTTGACATGGTGGCGGTGGGTAGCCGCGGAACGGTGACGGCGGCTAGTGTCGGTAGCGTCAAAGGCCCCCTGAATTGGAGCAAGTCCTACAAGCGCGGCGCCGGCGGCACCAGCGGCCTGAAGGATGAAACCTCCGGCATTGCGGTGGGCGATGTCAACGGTGACGGTTATCCTGAAGTCGTGTTCCTGGGCGATAACCTCGTGTATGCGCTCGACCGCTCGGGGCTCCCGATTGCGGGGTTCCCGGTGAAGATTTCTCGCGGCGCTCCGATTTATGGATTCTTCAGCGACCCGATTCTGGTGGACGTGACGGGCGACGACGTCCCTGAAATTCTGGTACCGAGCAGCGACGGTCTTGTGTACGCTTACACGGGTAAGGGCAAGGCGGTCACGGATGGTTTCCCGATGGCGATGGGCAGCTACGAGGATGTTGAAACGGTGGCGGAACTCCAGCCCATGAGCATTTTTGTGGCGAATGCCGTTTCGGACAAGAAGTCGGCTGGTCCTGAACTCTACGCTTTGCATCGTGACAATTTGTCTGCACTGCGCCTGCGCAAGGCTTCTAGCGATGCGGCTTCGTCGAATGCGGCGTGGACGCTCCCGGCGGGTGGCAACGAACGCACCGGCTACTTTGACGCCTCGAAACTCGGAGACGTAAAGAAGCAGGTCGCGAAGGACGAAATTACGGAATTCTTCATGTTCCCGAACCCTGTCCGCGGCGGTGTCGCCAAGGCCCGCTTTGAAATCGGCGCGGCGGCGAAGGATGCGACGCTCGAACTCTACGACATTACGGGACTTTGCGTGTTCAAGACGAAGATGAACGATGCGAAGCAGGGTCGCAACCAGTTCGAAAATCTCGACCTGAAACACCTCGGTTCCGATGTCTATACCGCGCGGCTCAAGGTAAAGTTCGAAAGTGGAAAGACCAAGCAGAAACTCTACCGCGTGGGCGTGGTGAAGTAATGGTGTACTTTAGGGCTGAAAGAAATGAAGGGTCTGCTTCTTGTTATACTCCTTTTTCTTGCCGGGTGCGGCAACGAGTCCGTGAACGAGGCTAAGCCTAGCCCCGGTGGAGTTTCATATTCCAGCAGTCCAGAAATTAATCCGTTCGTTGATTCCTCGGATTCACCCGAACCTGTTGCTTATTCAAGTTCCGAAATTGTTTTAGAGGAATCGTCCTCAAGTTTGCAAGTCTCCTCGTCGGCGGAGGAATCTTCATCCAGTGAGGATACGGAATGGAGTTCTTCTTCGATGCCGCAAGGTTGTACTGGACCTGCCTGCTATTTATATAGCTCGTCTTCCTCGTCTAGAATTACAATCGTTTGTGATGAAATGGTTGACGAACGGGATGGGCAAACATATAGAACTGTGACTATAGGTGGTGAAGTTACTTGGATGGCAAAAAATTTGAACTATGCTTATCTGCAACCGACCGCAGACTTGGATTCTTCGAGTCGGTGCCTTGGTAATTGGTCAACAGGATGTGACGAGTATGGACGACTTTATCTATGGTCCGCGATGATGGATAGTGCAGCCATTTTTTCGGATAAAACGAGGGGATGCGGTTATTATGAAACAGCAGATGAATGGGTAAAATGCGATAGTAAGGGAAATATTCGGGGAGTTTGTCCAGAAGGATGGCGTCTTCCTACATACAGTGATTATCGTAAGTTGATTCCTGCGCGAACTTCTATAGACATGTTTTGGGCTTGTGATGATGTTTTTTTTGAAGAAAATGAGATTTGTGATGATGTGTTTTGTGAAGAACAATTGCGAATAAAGGAAACTGTTTTTTGGCTTGCTGAGGAAGAAAATTTTGCATATGGAATTGTTGATAATTATGGATATCGCGTGGTATTAGAATCTGAAGTGAGAGATTTGATTAATGCATCTAAGAAAGAGTATTACGCAGTTCGTTGTGTAAAAGATGAAGAGGTTGAAGAATGAAGCGTCGATTTTTTTGTTTGTTGACGACAAGCCTGTTGGCTTTTGTTTTCGGGTGCTCTGCTGACGGGAGCGCCGTGGAATCGGATCCCATTACCCCCGAGGGTGGCGGCGGTGGTTCGTATACGAAATCGAGCGAAAGCAAGGTTGCTGAATCTTCTAGTTCCGGTGCCGAGGCGGATTCTACCCAGGATTCGACGGCATCGCCGCTGCAGCGCCTTTCCGAATACCTGGATATGGTCGAAGTCCCGGCGATGGAGTTTTCCAAAGGTTCGGCGAAATACCGGGTCTCGGCGTTTTCTATCGGCGAGACGGAGGTGACGCAGGGCCTTTATCGCGAGGTGATGGGTGAAATTGAGGAATGGCTGGGGGAAAACCATCCTGTTTTCAATGTGAGCTGGTACGATGCGGCTCTCTTCTGTAACGCGCTTTCCAAGATGGCAGGCCTCGATACCGCCTATGTTTACGAATCGGTTGACACAAAGGGTTCTTTAACTAATTTGTCTGTAAATTACGCTGCGAAGGCGGTCCGCTTGCCGACGGAAATGGAATGGGAAGTCGCGGCCCGCGCGGGAACGACAACTACCTATTACTGGGGCACAGAAACAGCCTCGAAATATGCGTACTACGCACAAAGTAAAGGTCCCGTGGAGGTCGCTGGATATCTGCCCAACGCGTATGGCCTTTACGACATGGGCGGAAATGTCGCCGAATGGACGAATGACTGGTATGCGGCTTATCCGACGACCGCCCAGGAAAACTATACCGGGGCGAATAGTGGTGACTACAAGGTGGTTCGCGGCGGTGGCTGGCCTGACAAGGCGCCTGCGCTTGCATCTGCCGAGCGCGACAAGGAGGACCCGAAATACCGTAGCCAGAAGGTGGGTTTCAGGGCCGTGTATTCCGAAGGTTTTTAGAGGCTATCTCCTAATCGCAAGAGCCAGAACATAATCCTTTTTCTAAATTAGGCGCATGAGTGGAAAAAAGTTGTTGTTTTCGCTGTGCGCCGTAGCCCTGCTCGTAGCCTGTTCCGAAGAAAAGTCGGAGCCGTTGCCGGACCTTCAGCCTGTAGAAATTCCGAAGGATGTGCCGGGGCTCTATTCGGGGCGCCTGCCGTGTGATGACTGTACGAGCCGCATGGTCCGTATGACCCTTTCCGAAGACAGCTCTGTTGTTGCGACCCAGCTGACCCTGCGCGACACCATGGTGACGGATACGCTCCGGGGTACATACGTGGTGACGGATTCCTCCATCAAGATTTCACTTTCCGATAATCAGCTCCATTGGAATTTCAAGCGCATCAAGTTCGGTAACTTGCGCTACATGACATCTGCCGGCGTGCCCTACGAAGACAAGGATGGCCTGCACGCCGATTTTATACGTATTTACAAGGCTCCGCTCAAGCCTGTTGCCAGGAATTCGGCGGAACCTGATTCGTCTGCGGAAAAGCCCGTGGCGACCGATAGTTCGAAGGAGTAGCGATGCAGTGCACTGCCCTAGTGATTGATGATGAACCGCTTGCCCGCAAGCGAATGATGCAACTGTTGGAACCGTTCTCTTCCGAGATAGAGATCTTGGGCGAGGCCGGCTCAGGTGCGCAGGCGGTCAAGATGATTCACGAGATGCTTCCCGATGTCGTGTTTCTCGATATCCAGATGCCCGACATGGATGCGTTCGAAGTGCTGCATTCCTTGCAGGGCGAGGACATGCCGCTGGTCATCTTTACGACGGCTTACGATAATTTTGCGCTCAAGGCGTTCGAAGAGAATACGGTGGACTATTTGCTGAAACCCGTGGATCCGGAACGTCTCGCGACCGCCATCGAGAAACTGCGCCGCATGATTCCGCAGGTGGACGATACAACGGTGCCGCCCGGTTTCAGCTGGGAAAAGCTTTGCAACCTGGTCGACATGAGCGCGCTTTACCTGCAGCGCCTGCAGGTGAAGGTGGGCGACCGTATCGTGTTCGTGAACATCGACGAGGTGATTCGTTTCCACAGCGAAGAGAAGTACACGACGGTCTATACCGTGAACGGTCAGTACGTGATCGATACCCCGCTGGTGGAACTCGAAAAGAAACTGGACCCGAGGCACTTTACGCGCGTGCACCGTTCGCACATCGTGGCGATCGACTATATTGCCGAATGCCGCAAGGGCGATGCGGGCCGCATGGTGATGGTGCTCCGCGACAAGGCGGCGACCCAGCTGGTGGTAAGCCGTTCGCTCGTCAAGAAAATCCGCAATCTCTAATTGCAATTCATAGTTGAATACCCGATGGAAAATAAAGAAGAAAAGTTTTCGGCGAAAAAGTTCTTGAAGGGACTGCTCCGGGAAATCATTGTCCCGGTGGCGCTCGCCTTGATTGTCATCCAGTACGTGATTCAGGCATTCCAGATTCCGAGCGGCTCGATGGAAGATACGCTGCATACGGGCGATTTCTTGCTGGGTCTCAAGTTTACCTACGGTTCGCCGATTCCGTTCAGCAACCAGAAGTTCCCCGGCTATGCGTACCCGGCCAAGGGCGACGTGGTGATTTTCCGCTACCCGGGCGAGCCCGAGTATCCTGACGGAAATCCGGCGCGTTATACGCACCTGTTCAATGCGCTCATGTTCGGTAACCTCTACTGGGATCACGAACCGAAGGCTGGCCAGCCGCACCTGGTTCATTACGCCGATGGCCCGAAGGACTACATCAAGCGCTGCGTGGCGACGAGTGGCGATACGGTGGCGGTGCATAAGGGGCGCCTTTACATTAACGGCGTGCTGCAAGATACTTTGCCCGGTCGCGGCAAGTACACGGCGACGGCGCGTACGTTCTCTCCGCGCGATGAACGCGATGCGTTCGTGGTGCCGTCGGTGGGCGATACGTTTACGGTCGCGGATATGCCGCTCGAAAAGCTGTGGTGGCTGCGTTCGCTGGTGGCGCAGGAAAATCCGGACGAATCGGTGGAATTTGAAATTTCGCTGTGGAAGGACAGCGTCGAGATCAATAACTATGATTTCGAAAATTTCAGGATTCCGGTAGAGAATGACCGTGGCCTTGCGCTGAATGAACTTTTCCGCAGGAACCGCATGGTGCTGCAGCAGCGCTTGACGCAGGGCGATACGGTTTCTGGCGTGATGTCCTTTGCGTATTTCAAGGAACTTTCGCGCATCGGTTACCTGCCGATGATTGACCCGAACATCCAGGGCGGCTTTATGCGCCCGGTGAGCTACATGGCGTTCGAAGGGTCGCTCTTGCGTGACCTCGAAGGGAATGTCGCCTTGCTGAACCAGGCCGAAGAAGATAGCGCGGGAACTGTAGAAATGGTCGAAGTGGATGCTCCGCAAGACGGAGCCGCTACGGTGGAAGGGGTCGCGGGCGATACGCTTGATGCCCCGGCGAAGTCGAAGTTTGAAATCCGCCGCAGGCTGCTCCTGGGTGGCAAGCCGCTCGAAACCTACGTCGTGAAGACGCCGCAGTTCTTTATGATGGGCGACAACCACGACAATTCCGCGGATAGCCGCTACTGGGGATTTGTATCGCTGCGTAACATCCGTGCGAAGGCGTTCGTGATTTATTTCTCGTTCGAAAACGATGACGAGGCGTTCGTCCTGAAGAATCCGTTTACCTGGTGGCGCCTTCCGTTCCGCATTCGCTGGGGTCGCCTCGGCAAGATGATCCACATGATCGACTGATGAAGTTCTTGGGTTCGAAATACGGTGCGTTTTTTGCAGGGTTCTGCGGTGTGGCGCTTGCCGCGTTGCTTCTTGCGTCGTGTGCGACACAGGTAGCTCCGGGCGGTGGCCCCGAAGACAAGCTCCCGCCGCGCGTGGCGGCGGTGTATCCTGCACCGAATACGACGAACCATCCGAACGAACTTTTGGTGAGGCTCGAATTCGACGAGTGGATCAACGCCTCTATTCCGCGCAGCGCCGTTTCGATTTCTCCGCCGATCGACAAGAAGCTGCGTTTCGAGGTGAGCGGGAGTACGCTCGAACTTTCGTCGCGAGCCGTGCTCGATACGGGAACGACTTACACGGTTACGTTTGCGGGCGGTATCAAGGATTTGCACGGGAACGCGCTCGCGAAACCTTTCCAGGTGGTTTTCTCGACGGGTGCGATTATCGATTCCCTGACGGTGACTGGCCGCGTGCTCGTGAACCAGGCGATGGCCCGCAAGAAGGAATACCCGAGTATCGGCCTTTTCTTGCTGGGCGAGGAACGCAACTCCAGGCATTATCTTGAAAAGTACCGTGACACGACCACCAAGGAAATCAGCAAGGAACCGTTGCTGTTGAAGGAACCTCCGCTGTACGTGACGCGCGCCGACAGCGCCGGACACTTTACGCTCACGGGCCTTAAGGCGGGGCGCTACCGCGTGGTCGCCTTTGTCGACGGCAACGGTAACCAGAAGGTGGAACTTTCGACGGAACAGGTGGGCCTCTGGACGGGCGACCTGAACCTCACCGCCGAATCGACCGATACGCTGTGGCTTGCCGTGGCCGACATGGATACGACCAAGCTGGAACTTGAGTCGGTGACGCAGCCCTTTGCGAATGTGCTCGAGGCGAACTTTACGCGTGGCGTGTACTTTGATTCCGCGTTTACCGATACCGCGAATTGCCACTTGACGTCTCCCGAGAACAAGGTGCTCTATCCGAAGCTCGTTTACCGGAGCGTGAGTTCCAACAGACCGCAGTTCTACTTTGATCCCGCGCCCAAGGGAGAGGTGCTTTACAAGTTCGCCTGCAATGCGGCGAAGGATTCGATGTTCCGCCCGCTCGATACGCTCCGCAACGAGGTCGAATGGGAATGGAAGAAGATGGAATCCGATACGCTCCCGCCCAAGGTTTCGGGCGTAAGGAGCAATTCCAAGGCGAAGGCGCTGTTCCCCGACGATTCGTTGATTGTGTATTTCAACAAGCCGAAGCTAGATTCGCTGGAACAGACTTTCTTCGTGGCGGTCAACAAGGATACGACGCAGGTGCAGGTGAAGCAGGTGGACCCGGTGCGTTTCGCGGTCGAGAAGACGGCGCCCTGGCAGACCGACATTTCGGTGATTTTCCTGATGGGTTACATGGATACGACGCTTGCCGCCGCCGACAGCAACGGGAAACGCGACACGGTAATTGTGCTTAAGTACCAACGCCTGCAGAAATTCGAGACGGTGAGCAAGCTCAAGTTCGCGAAACTTCGCGGAAAGATTCCGGGGGCGAACCCGAAGGCGATCGTGCGCCTGCTTTCTGCAGAAACGAATCAGTATTATATGGAACATTGCAAGGGCGACGGCAGTTTCAGCTTTGATGACCTGGTGGAAGGCGCCTACCTGATGGACTACTACTACCCCGAAGAAGGCAAGGACCTGCCCGATGCGGGCTCCGTGGAGCCGCTGCGTTACGGTTCCGCCTGGCGTGCCATCAGCGATACGCTCAAGGTGAAAAACGGCGAGAACGTTCTGGATGAATTGACGAAGGCGGTGCCTTCGCTGTAGATTTTGCTGTAATGCCGCAAAAAGTTTAATGAGGAATGAAATGGAAATGAAATCTTTCGTGGCGATTGACTTGGAGACGACGGGTCTCGATTTTGAGAAGGACGAAATTATCGAAGTGGCACTGGTGCGTTTTGAGAATGGCGTCCAGGGAGAATCCGTTGACTATTTGGTCAAGCCGACTTCGGTGACGCTGCGTCCTTTTATCGAATCGCTTACGGGAATTAGCAACGCGGACCTCGAGAATGCGGAACCGTTTGCGGCCGTGGCGCAGAAGATTTATTCGTTCATTGGCGACCTGCCGATTGTCGCGCACAATGCGATGTTCGATTCCAAGTTCCTCAAGCAGACTTTTGCGAAGGTGGGAATCTCGTTCGAGAACCATCCGGTGTGGGATTCACTGACGGTTTCGCGCATTGCTTACCAGGATGTGCCGAACCACCGCCTCGATACCTTGGTGCAGGAGCTGGGCATTGAACGCAGCCGTGCGCACCGTGCGCTCCCCGATGCCGAAGCCTGCGGTCACCTTTTTGTGATGGCGCTTGACAAGATTGCGAATTCGGACCCGTGGCTCGTGGATGTTCTCGCAAGAATTGCCAGGGGTTCGGACTGGTCGCTTGTATGGGGCGAATCGGAGAATGCCTCGGAGCTTCCGCAGTTCAAGCTGCCGGATGTCCCGCTTGAAAATGCGCCGGTCAAGGAGCGCGCCCCCCGCGTGAGCGAGTTTTTTAAGGAGGGTGGGCTCCTTTCGACGAAGGTTGAAAATTTCCAGGTGCGCCACAACCAGCAGGATTACGCCTCGGTGGTGGAACGCAACATGCACAAGGGCGGCCTCTGCGTTCTGGAAGCTCCGACGGGTTCGGGAAAGTCGCTGGCCTATCTGGTTTCTGCCGCATGCAAGGCGGTGTCGGGCGAACGCGTCGTCATCAGTACGGCGACCCGCGCGCTGCAGGAACAGCTCTGGAGCAAGGACATTCCGCTGGTGGCAAGCCTGTTCGACGGCAAGCTGAAGGCGGCCGTGCTGAAGGGCCGCGAAAACTACCTGTGTCTCCGCAAGTTCGAAGAAATCGTGAAGGCTCCGCAAAACCTGCTGCTCAGTGACGAACGCGATTCCTTTATGGCGATCGTGCCGTGGGTCTACGCGACCGAAACCGGCGACGTGAACGAGTGCAATTCGTTCAGCCAGGGCCGCAATCGCGTTCTCTGGTCCAAGATGTCCAGCTCCGCGAAGTCCTGCCTCGGCGAAAAGTGCCCGCATTACAACAAGTGCCCGGCCCTTGCCGCCAAGCGCCGCGCGATGAATTCCAACTTGGTGCTGGTGAACCATTCCCTGTTCCTTGCCGACATGGGCCTCGATTTTGCACTGCTTCCGCTGTACGAACATATCGTGTTCGACGAAGCGCACCGACTCCCGCAAGTGAGCCGCAATGCGTTCGGCCGCACGGTGTCCTTCTTTGCGCTCCGTAACATCATCAAGACGCTCGTGCCTTCGAAGGGCCACGAGGTCGAAAACCGCGACGGCCTTGTCGCTGAACTCGAAAAGCGCATTCCCGCCGAAGAAACCGAACTGCACGCAAGCTGCGTGAACCTTACGGAATCGCTCACCGAAACCGAGAAGGCGCTGCACCGTTTCTTCATGAAAATTGGCAAGAAGCTTGCGAAGCAGAAGAACAACCGCAACGGCTTTACCTACGCTTCCGGCATCATGGCCGAATACGATGCCGACCCTGCGACGTTCATGGAACAGGGCCTGAATGCAATCAAGCTTGCCGAAAGCCTTTCCGCCTCGGTTTCTGCCAGTGCGGCTCTCGCGGCCTCCAAAAAGGAACTGTCGGGCCTGCTCAGCGATGTGGGCGGCCGCATGACGGAACTTTCCCGTTTCTTGCAGGACTTCGAATTCGTGGTCAAGGCGGGCCGCGACGATTGGGCCTTCTATATGGAAGATCCCTTCAATCCGCATACCATCAAGCTGCACGCCAGTCCGCTCGACGCGTCTGCCCCGTGGAAAGAAAAGTTCTATCCGTGGATCAAGTCGGCTACATTTACCTCGGCGACGCTCTCGGTGCAGGGCGACCTTGATTACTTTGTCCAGAAAATGGGAATGGATTTCCCGGACGGCAAGAAGACGCCCTTCCTGCGCGTCTATAGCGAATCGGCAAACAAGGATGCCCGCCGCTCGGTCATTGTCGCGAAATATCTGCCCAAGCCCTCGGCTCCGGAATACAACGATGCCGTGAACGAGACCCTTATGGCGGTTCTCCCTGAAGTCGAGGAGAACACGATGGTGCTGTTTACCAGCATTTCGGCGATGATGAAGGCGCAGGCGGCACTTGCGCCGGTGTTCGCCGAAAAGGGCAAGTTGCTCCTTTGCCAGCATGTGGACGGTTCGCTGGACGGTCTGGTGGCCATGTTCCGCAAGTCCCGTGGCGCCTGCCTGCTCGGCTGTCAGAGCCTGTGGGAAGGCGTAGACTTCCCGGGTGATGCGCTGAAGTTGCTCGTGATTCCGAAGCTCCCGTTCCCGAACCCGGTGGATCCGCTGGTGGCGGGTGTCGCGAACAAGATGAAGGCCGAAGGCAAGAACGCGTTCAAGGAATTCTTTGTTCCCGAGGCCTATATGGAACTGCGTCAGGGACTCGGTCGTCTGATCCGTTCCGAAGAGGATTCCGGCAAGGTGCTGGTGCTTGACAACCGCATCGTGACGGAGCATTACGGCAAGAGTTTCATGCGAATCTGGAACAACAAGCAGACCGTGGTCGCCTCGATCGACGAAGTGAAAGCCTCGCTGCGTTAGTCGTTAAAGTTTCGTTGTGTTCGTCGCTGCACTGGCGGCACCTGAAAATTTTTCTATATTTGGCCACCCTAGTAAAGGGTGGAATTGATGTTTGACTTGAATGCTTTCTTTGACGGAATGTCCAAGCCACTTCTTCGCAACGCTCATGCGAAGGCCTTTGGCCATAAGGGCTTGTTGAACAACGCTTTGATTCAGAACGAGACGCTTTCTTTTTATAACGACAAGAACCGCGTGGCGGCGTTGTGCGAAAAGATGGAACCGTGGCAGCATCGCTGCATGGAACTCATTTACAACAGCGCGTCCAGGGGACTCACCTACAACGAGCTGCGCCTTACGGTCCCGGTAAGTAAGGCGCGCGACCTGCAGACATTCCTGCTTTCGATGTGCCGCGAATACTTATTGTGGCGCACCGCCGTCGGAAATACGACGGTCTATTACGGATTTTCGAATTTTACCGGTTGCTTTGACTTGCCCGTGACGCCGTTGCAGAGTGTTCCGGGGAACGGCCTTGCCTACCAGAACCTGGTGGATTGGCATATCTGCATCGTGCTTGCGAATGCCATGCTCGGTGACCTCAAGCTGAACAACAGCGGTGTGCTTCACCGCCGCAGCTACCAGATTTGCACGGATTCCTTTGTCATGGCGAAGCAGGTTTGCGATAAGGCTGCCGAAAACGAGCTTTCGCTGATATTCAATTTCCTTACGGGGAATGGCTGGCTGGAGCAGCAGGATTCGTGTCTGGTTCCGTCGGAAAAGGCGCTTGAATTTATCCGCAAGAACGGCTTCCGCCTGCACCAGGATCTGCTTTCCTGGTGGCTCAAGGAACGTTTCCGCGGCGACCGTAGCCATTGCGTTCGCCTGTTGCGCATGCTCGAGAAGCCGTTGTCCGCCTTCGAGGCTTCCCGCCTGTTCTGGGTGATCGATCCGAGCTTCAGGTTGCAGGAAAAGGGAAGCGAGCTCACGTGGGATTTCCTGCCCCGCGCCCTCCGCGAATTGTGGCTCCTGGGCTTTGTCCGCATCACGCTTTTAGGCGGCAAGATTGCCTCTGTCGTGCTGGACCAGTCCGGCAAGGATTGGCTGGAATCGTCCATCGCCTCTATTCCCGAGCAGAACATTTCGTGCTTGCCGAACTTCGAGCTGATCGCCTCTACGGGCACGGCGCCGCGAGTCCTCTTTATGCTGGCGTGCCTCGCCCATGTCGAGAATGACGAAATGTACCTGCGTTTCTCGCTGAACCGTGAAAGCTATATGCGCGGTCTCAAGTGCGGAATCGCCGAATCCGAAATCGAAAGTTTCAAGGCTTGGATCAAGCCGCCCGTGAACGTGGAATCGACCCTTGCCGAATGGAATTCGTCCTACTACGGCGCAAAGGTGCAGACCGTTCGCCTGCTCAAGATCGACAGTGCGGAAGTCCTCGGTGAACTTTCCCGTTTCCCGCAGTTCATGGAATGCGCCGAAGAGTTCATTCCGGGTTACGGCTTTGTACTGAAGCCCGAACTCGAAGGGCGCGCCTTCGAAATCCTGACGAACTACGGCTACTGCCCCTTTGTCGAAAGGAACAGCGAGAACCGTACGGCGGCTCCTGTCGACGAATGGCGCAAGGACTTTGCCGTGGCCTGGCCCGAAGCGAAGGCCCCCGACTACGAACTCAAGGAAATCGTGGATTCCGAATCGCTCCGTACCGCACTCAATTCTACGAAGTACGGCAACAATTACCAGCGCCTGAGCAACTTCGACCTGGTGCAGGTGCTGCGTTACGCGAAGACCGTCGGTGCGCTCATCGGTGCGAAGGTGAAGAATCCCGCGAAGCGTGGCGACAAGGAAATCGAGCGGAACTTCTTCGTGCATGCGCTCAAGCTCGCGAAGTCGCCCCAGTTCATCGAGATTCAGCCTTACGGAAGCGATGCTCCCGAAATGCTTGAACTTTCGTTTATCCAGGAAGTCAAGGTCTACAACGGGAAACAGCCGTAGTCAGGTAATGCTACGGTGCGCTCCCGCTACGGGAGCGTCTGCGCAAATCCCGCGATGTCGATAAGGTCCTGCAGCTCCAGCTCGTCGATGTAGGCGGCCATGCTGCGTTCCTTGTCGCCGAAGTTCATCTGGTACCAGAAGGTGGGCATTTCCTCGCGGGCGCGCTGTCCTATGAATGCGGGCGGTTCGTAGTAGGGCGCGAAGTTGAAGCGCTTTCCGTCGCTTCCGTGGCAGGGCCTGCAGTTCTGGTAGAAGAGCTCTTTGCCGCGCGTGATGTTTGCTCCCTTGATTTTCCCGTCCTTGTCGAGCAGCTTGTACACGAGAAGGGCCATGCGGGCGTCTTCGCGGGTGAGCGTGTCTCCCGGTGAACCCGGTTCGGGTTGGAGGGCTGGCTTTTCTTTCACGGTGGAATCGCTATCGGCAAAGGCGGAAACTCCGAGCAGCAACCCGTATGCCGCCACTAGGAAAAGTCCCCAACATATTTGCCGATTGAAACGCATGCATTCAATTTAGCTAAATCTGAAATCCGAATTAAAGTATGTTCCATTCCAGGAACAATCAATTCTGAAATCCGAAATCTGAAATCCGAATTCATCTGCGTTCCGTTCTAGCGACAATCAACTCTGAATTCCGAATTCTGAATTCCGAATTCCGAAATCCGAATTCTGAATTTACTACTATTCCCCCATGCGTTGTTTGAATAGGGTCAAATCGTCTTTGGCAGGTATCGCCCTGCTGTCCGTTTTTTCTTTTGGAGCGGAGGTCTCTGTGGACAAGTTTTCCGAAAATCTGTTGTTTAGCGGTCGCTGGGAACACGGCAAGGAATTCAGCCGCACGAGTGCCCCGGCAGCCATGGTGCAGTTCAATGCACAGGCCAAGTCGCTGGAATTCGAGCTGGAAGGCGAGGCGCGCTTCCGCGTAGACGAAGACGGCAGGCAGATTGCGGTACTTACGACAAATTCACGCTCTGTGAACAAAGTAAAAACTTCGGGGGACGGCTCTGTGCATCGTTACCGTCTGATCAAGATTAGCGAGAGCAATCCCGGTGGCGTGCGCCTTTACAAGGTCTCTACCGACAAGGCGGGCAAGTTTGCCGCTCCGCCCAAACAGAGCAATCGGCGCATCGAATTTATCGGTGACTCGTTTACGGTCGGCTTCGGAAACGAAGGCCGGAACGGTGAAGATGAATCGCTGGTGTTCGAAAAGACGAACGCGTCCAGGAGTTACGCTTTCCTGATTGCCGACGGCTTCAAGGCTGATTTCCAGGTGAACGCCTTTAGCGGTCGCGGTCTCGTGCGCAACTACGACAACATCGTGCCCGAGTGGCCTGTGCCGCGCCTTTACGAGTATACGGTCCCGGGCGAGGCTCCGGGGGACCTTGCGAATGGCCTGGCCGATGCGTCGCTGCGTTATGATTTCGATTCGTTCCATCCCCAGGTTATCGTTATCTTTATCGGGATCAACGATTTTCAGGGAAACCCGCCCTATGCCGACAAGGGCGCCTTCAAGAAGGCCTATGCGGGGCTGCTTGAAAAGCTCCGCAAGGCTCATCCGGGCGTAAAGTTCCTGCTGTTGTCTACCAAGGTATGGCCCAACGACGACTTGACTCCTACGGTAAAGTCCATTTACGACGTCGAAGTGGCCGCGGGTAAGCGCGATCTGGAATTCATGACGCTCCAGACGGCCAACGTGGCGCTGCTCGGACATCCGGATATCCATTCCCACGAAGACATGGCGAAGGCGATCCGTTCGCTGGTCGGGCGTCTGGGCCGCTGGCTTTCTCGCTAGTTATCCCCGAAAACGGGGGCTTTATCACGTAAATCTGCAAAGAGGCACTCTGTTTTATGAAAAAACAGTTGCCTTTTTTTTGTTTTTTATATATTTAAAACTAGATTTACGCTGGATTTCGTCTATGTCTAGGATATTTGAAAAGATTTATGTGCTGTTCAGGATGAACATCCTGATTTTCGTGCTTTTGGCCGTGACGGTCATCGCGCTTTTCGCGTATCAGAATGGGCTTGATGTGATTGAGCCTCTGTACCTGCACGACTATCCTTATTTGATGGCAGAGACGGACTCTGCGGATGGCGGCGCCTCGGCCGTGAAACTTTCCCGTACCGATTCCTCCATTATCGTGGACTACGAACTCAAGGAAGGCTATGCCTACCCGTATGTGGGCGTGAAGATTTTCCTGGGCGACGGCAAGACGCGCGGCAAGGACCTTTCCCGTTTCGACAGTATTTTCGTGTGGGTGAAGCCCCGTGGCGAAGGTACGGTCCGTCTCTACATGCGCGGGTACGACAGCACGTTCTCCCGTCCGGGGGACGAAACCTCGCTCAAGTTCAACGAAATTGAATTCTACCCGCTCGAAGAAACCTATCCGGCTGTATTTGTGCCGCAGGAATTCCGCGTGGCGGGCTGGTGGGTAGCCCAGAACGAGATCAACGTTCACAAGGCGAGGGTTGACCTCTCGAATATCCCCCTGATCGAGATCCAAACGGGCACGAATGCTCCGCTCGGGTACGGGACGCTCGAAATCAAGGGCCTCTGCTTCAAGGGCAAGAAGATCGAGAAGGAAGAGCTTGCGACGGCGTTGGTCGCCCTCTGGTTCATTACCTTCTTTGTTATCCTTGTGATCCGCTTCTTTGACTACAGTCGCGAACGCGCGGCCAACAAGAAGAAACGCGAAGAGCTTGAAAAGAACCTGCGCGCCCTCGAGATCGAGAAGAGCGAATACGAAAAGTCCAGCAAGGAAGACCCGCTGACGGGCTGCCTGAACCGTGCCGGCTTCAGCAGCGTGCTCATGCGCGAACAGGAAAATCTGCAAAAGAACGACAGCCCCGTGTCCTTCGTGATCCTGGATATCGACCACTTCAAGCACGTGAACGATACTTACGGTCACATGGTGGGCGACGAAGTCCTGGTGAACCTCGCGAAGCTTATCCAGAGCAAGATCCGCAATACCGATGCGCTTGTGCGTTGGGGCGGCGAAGAATTCGTGATCCTCTGCGGCGACACGCCGATCCAGAATGCCCAGTTCCTTGCCGAAAAGCTCCGCATGGCGATCGAGAACACGCAGCTGATCAAGCAGCAGAAGATTACCTGCTCCTTCGGTATTGCCGAGATGATTGCCGGCGAAGACCCGAAGCGCCTGTTCGAACGCGCCGACAAGGCCCTGTACGCCTCCAAGGAAAACGGCCGTAACCGCGTGACGAGCGCGACCTTCCGCCATACCAGGTAAGTTCGGAATTCGGAATTCAGAATTCGGAATCTAAATCATGAAAAATCTTATTAAGAACGTGGCAATCCGATTCACGATTGCCTTTTTCTTGTTAATTGCTTTTTTGCTCGCGGGCTGCGCCAAGAAGGAGCCTGAAGTAGACTTCAAGCCGGTCCAGATACACTGGAACCTGGCCGAGGGCGAAGACGAGTCGCAGATGCCCCGCAAGGACAACTGTGTGATCTTGCTCACGGGGCGCTTGATGGGCGAAGCCCCGGTGCAGGCCTCCCAGACGGGCGAACTGAACTACGAGGTCACCGTTTCCCGTAACGCGAAAAAACCGGAAATCCTTGATTTTAGCGGAATTTGCGCGGATTTGTCGATGGCGGATGCCCCGGAATGCAGGTGGTCGGCCACCTGCGATGCCGACCTCGAAATCGTTGTAAAGTTCGACAACGGAGATTAGGGCCGTTGCATAGTATTTTGAGTATCAAGGATTTATCTTTATTGGTATGAAGAAGATTTTTGAATACACGGACTATCGCGAGTGGTTGAGGGATGCTTTTGAGGATTTTAAGCAGCGCAAGACTGTCATTTCGTGGCGTTACATGGCCATGAAGATGGGCGCCGATCCGGGCAACCTCCTTCGCGTTTCTCAGGGCAAGATCCACTTGCCCCTGAGTCTGATACAGCCCGCCGCAGACTTCTTCGAACTCGAAGGCAAGGAAGCCGACTATTGGGCCGAGATGGTGTATTTCGGCCGAGCCAAGACCGATGCCGACGCGCTCCAGCACTACGAGCGCATGCAGGCTCTCAAGGGCGTCTCGCTCAAGTTGCTGCAGAAGAAGGAACTCGAGTTCTACCGTCACTGGTACTACAACGCCATCCGTTCCGTGATAGGCATCTGCAAGTTCAAGGATGATTACCAGGGGCTCGCCGAAAGCTGCACCCCGAACATTACCGAGAAGGAGGCCCGCGACGCGGTAAAGCTGCTGGCCGACCTCAACATGATTTCGATGGACCGCGACGGATACTGGAAGGTGAACGACACCTTCGTGTCTACCGGCGGAAACTGGCGCTCCCAGGCCGTGCGCGCCTTCCAGCACGAGACGATCCGCCTTGCCGATGAATCCCTCGACAGGCATCAGCCGTTCCTCAGGGATATCAGCACGGTCACCATGACTTTTTGCATGGACGATATCCAGCTCTTGCGCGAAAAGATTAACGCTTTCCGTGAAGATTTACTACGTTTATCCCAAGAAGGGACGGATGACGATACTGTGTTCCAGTTGAACATCCAGATGTTCCCGCTCGCGTTCACCAAACCTCTGAAGGAGAAAGGAAAATGAGAAAATCGCTCGCTCTTTTGCCTTTGCTCTCGCTCACGGTAGCGGGGTTGGTGGCCTGTAACAATAGCAATGATGTCGCTGGCGGTCCGGGTAGCATTACCACGAACGGAATCGCGCTTGTCGACGGTAAACCCGCGTCTTACGCGACGGTGGCGCTCCGCAAGGTGGACTTCAGGGCCGAACAGCCTGTCGAAGAGAATGCGCTGGTGGTGGCCGATTCCTATGCCGACGAAAAGGGTAACTTCAAGGTGGAAATCCCTGCCGGGGGCAAGTATCGCCTGACGGTGCTGCATGACGGCGTGGCTTACTCCAAGGAACTGTCCCGTGATGAATTTGCCGTGGTGGGCGAATCTACGGCTCCCGATACGGTGAACCTTTCTGCGACTGCCGTGATGGCGGGCGTTGTCGACATTCCCGAGGGGGATTCCTCTGTCTGGGTCGGCATTGTCGGAACCGATGTGCTGGTGAAGACCGATGCGGCGGGCTGGTTCGCGCTGTCGGCGTTGCCGGCGAACGATTCCCTTGTGCTCTACTTCGTAAGTGAAAATTTCGCCCAGAATCTGGGATCACAGTCGGTCTACGTGACTCCGCGTGAATCGCTGATGAAGGATTACCGTAGCGTGATTCCTGGCGATACCTCGTCTAAGGATACGGCGCAAAAGGATACCGCCGCCCCGCTCCCGCAGGTGTTGGCGCTCATGGGAGATGGCTCTCCTGCGGCCTATGCGACGGTGGCACTCCGCGCCGCCGGTGCGATGGTTGATAGTTATGTTGTTCAAAATGCAATGGCTGAATCCGATCTCCGCGCCGATAAGCAGGGGCGTTTCGATATGGAATGGCCTACCAAGGGTGACTTCCGTCTGACGGTCGTAAAGGATGGCTTTGCATTCTCCAAGGTGTATAGCGCCAAGGAACTTGCCGGCCTCGATACGGTCCGCCTTTCGGCTACCGCCTCGATTTCGAGCAAGGTAACGCTCCGTTCGGTGGATACCGCGGTGTGGGTGGGCGTCTATGGCCTCGATTTGTTGGTCAAGACGAATAACGTGGGCGCCTACGTGCTTCCGAATGTTCCTGCGAACGATGAACTCGGCATCTACTTTGTGACGGCGGATTCCGCCAATGGCCTTTATGCCGAATGGAATGCCTTTGCCGAACCGAACAGCACCGAGTTCTTGAGCCCCGTAAAGGTGCTCCAGGATTTTGAAGACGGTGCAAGCGGCTGGTATGTGAATACCGATTCCCTGAAGAAGGGAACGACCATTACGCCTGCAGTGTATGCGAAAGACGGCGTCGAGTACGATTCTACCCGCAAGTCCAACGTGTTCCACGCGAAATATAAGCTGGCCAACGATGGCTACGCCTGGGCGCTTGTGGGAACGTCCTTTGTGCATTACATGAATCTTGCCGCCATTGATTCTGTTGTATTCTATGCAAAGGGCGACGGAAATATCCGCCTTTCGCTGGAAAACTACATCGATCCGTCCAAGAACCTGAAGGCAGCCACCGAGTGGATAAAGCTCTCGAAGGACTGGACGCGCATCAGCGTGAACCCTGCGGAACTGTGCGTAGGTAGCGCCACCGACGAAAGCTGCTTCACTACCTGGAGCACCATCAAGGGTTATGTCAAGCAGTTCCACATCTTCGTGCAGGACGGCACTGAATTCTACATCGACGACGTGACGCTTTACGGCGCATTGTTCTAGTCCGTAGAGCATGTTGCGGACCGAATCGCATTTTTCGTCTATGTGTTCGGAGTGCCCGTAAGTTGCGGTCGCTCGAGTGCCCGCAGGGCGCGATAGGGGCAATCTTGATTAGCTTTGTTTTCCCGGCCCCCGGCTTTGGTGCCGGGATTTCTTTTTGCGTGTCCGGTATGCTCCTTTGGCGCTTGTTACGCCCCTTTGCGCGACCACCTTACATACTAAACACTTGAAAAAGGCCGATTAGTATGTAAATTTTCACGATTTTGACCTTCAAAATTGGCATTTTTTTATCTTGAAAAGCTCCCAAACTGCACTTTTCGGGCAATTTTGCCCCCATTTTTACATACTAATTGGGTTGAAATTCGTTTTTAGTATGTAAGCCCCCTGAAAAATTGTGTGAATAAATTAATCAAAAGGAACCCTGCTCAAGGAGGACTGTGTCGAATCGCTTTTGCGCCCCGAGAATGGGACGTCAGCCCTGGAAATGCTTTGATTCCCTTGCAAAAAGCGGACGCAGAAACGGCTGTTATCGAGGGGTTCAGGCATTGTTTCCGGCTTGTCAAGGCTTGTATAGGTGCCCGAAATTAAGTATCTTTGTGCTTATGGAAAATCTTGAAAAAGAAGCATCTGCTGCCCTTGATTACCTTTCCCGCATCTCGAAGGAAGCGGAAAAGAAGTTTGATGAATTTTTGCCGCCCGTCGCCGACCGTCCGGAAAGGCTCCACGAGGCGATGCGTTATTCGATGTTCGCCGGTGGAAAGAGACTCCGTCCGGCACTTGTTCGCGCTGCGTTTGACATGTTCGGTGGAAAGGGCGATTCGGTGGATTACGCCATGAGCGCCCTCGAAATGCTCCACACCTTCAGCTTGATTCACGATGACCTGCCCTGCATCGACAACGATGGCTTTAGGCGCGGGAAACCCACGAGCCACAAGCAGTTCGGCGAAGCCACCGCCGTCATGGCTGGCGATGCCCTTTGCATTCTCGCTTTCGAGCTGATGGGCAAGACCGGCAACGCGAAGGCGATTGAAGTCCTCGCACATCTGCTGGGTACCTACGGCATGATCGGTGGCGAAATGATCGACATCGAGTGCGAAGGCAAGAAGGTCGATCTCGAAATTGTCGACTACATCCATTACCACAAGACGGCGGCCCTGATCGAGGCTTCCCTGGAAGTGGGCGCGCGCCTTGCAGGTGCAAGCGAAGGCGACATCAAGATTGTTCGCGACTACGGTCGTTCCATTGGCCTTGCGTTCCAGATTGTGGACGACATTCTGGATATCGTTTCGACGACCGAGGAACTGGGCAAGGATGCCGGTTCCGACATCGAAAAGGGTAAGGCGACGTACCCGGCGCTGGTGGGCCTCGAAAAGTCCCGCGAACGTGCGCATGAACTGTACGAGGAATCGCTCAAGGCTTTGGACGGCCTCAAGTGCGATACCACGATCCTGCGCTCCATTGCCGCATTCATCATTACCAGGGTTAAATAATGGACCTTAAGAATATCAAGTCCCCCCAGGACATAAAGCATTGCTCGGTAGAGGAGCTTTACAACCTGGCGTCGCAGATCCGCGAGACCATCATCGGTCAAGTGGCTAAGCATGGCGGTCACCTGGCGTCTAGCCTGGGTGTGGTGGAACTGACGCTCGCTCTGCATTATGTGTTTAACGCCCCCGACGACAAGATCGTGTGGGACGTGGGACACCAGGCTTACGTTCACAAGCTTTTGACGGGTCGTTTCGACCGTTTCGACACGCTTCGCCAGCAGGGCGGTATTTCGGGATTCTTGAAGAGGAACGAGAGCGAGTACGACTGCTACGGTGCAGGGCATGCGACGACCTCGATTTCTGCCGCGCTCGGTTTCGCGGTGGCCCGTGACCATTTCAAGCGTAAGAACAGCGTGGTGGCCGTTATCGGTGACGGTTCCATGACTGGCGGTATGGCCTACGAGGCCATCAACAATGCGGGGCTTTCGAAGCAGAACATGACCATCATCTTGAACGACAACAAGATGAGCATCGCCCCGAACGTGGGTAACTTCAGCAAGTACCTGAACCGCGTGATTTCGGACCCGGTCTACAACAAGATGCGTTCGGACTTGGACCGCCTGATGAAACGCCTGCCGGGCATTTTGGGATCGCGTTTCCGTGACTTGTTCCTGCAGGCGGAACGCGCCGCGAAGACTGCGGTAAAGCCGGGTCGTTTCTTTGAAGACCTGGGCATTCGTTACTTTGGCCCGATTGACGGTCACGACATCAACGAACTCATTATGCTGTTGCAGCGCGTCAAGGAACAGCCGGGCCCGTGCCTGGTGCATATCTTGACCGAGAAGGGCCGCGGACTTGATGCTGCCGTGAAGAACCCGACCAAGTGGCACGGCATTGGACCTTTCGACCCCGAAAGCGGTTTGCCGCTTTCTCCGGGGAGTCCGAATCCGTCGCTCACGCATGTGTTCGGTCAGACACTTTTGGAACTCGCGAAGAAGGACGACCGCATTATCGGCATTACGGCTGCCATGCCTACCGGTTGCGGTATGGATATCGTTGCCCGTGAACTTCCGGATCGCGTGATTGACGTGGGCATTGCCGAAGAACATGCGCTCACGTTTGCCTCTGGCCTTGCCTGCGACGGCGTGGTGCCGGTGGTCGCGATTTATTCGAGCTTTATGCAGCGCGCCTACGACCAGATTATGCACGACATTGCCTTGCAGAACTTGCACGTGGTGATGGTGCTTGACCGTGCGGGGCTTGTCGGGGCCGACGGCCCGACTCACCATGGCGCGTTCGACTTGTCTTACCTGCGCACGGTGCCGGGCATTACCATCTTGGCGCCGAGCAACGAAAACGAACTGCGCGACATGGTGCGCGCGGCTATCGACATGAAGGGTCCTGTCGCGATCCGATACCCGCGCGGCACCGCCCTCGAAGAACACCTGAAACCCGCTCCCGAGACCGTGGACGTGAAGCTCCCGAAGGTCTTGGAAGAAGGCAAGGACATCTTGCTTTTGGGTGCAGGGTTCATGACAAACGAACTCAAGAAGACGGCAGCCGTTCTCCGCGAAAACGGAAAGAGCGCGACAGTCGTGGATGCACGCATTATCAAGCCGCTGGATACCGAGGCTTACCGCAAGCTCTTTGATGCACACAAGACGATTGTGACCCTCGAAGACAACACGCTGGTGGGCGGTTTCGGTTCTGCCGTGGCTGAACTCATTGCCGATCTCGGTTACACCGACAAGCGCCTGTTGCGTTTCGGCCTGCCGGATCATTTTGTGGAACAGGGTGAAATTCCTGCCTTGTTCAAGCTTTTGAAAATTGACGGGGAATCCGTCGCCAAACAAATCATGGAAAAAGTATGAGCGAAGAAAATAAAAACCGCACCGTAAAAGTGACTCTGGACCGTAAGTTCGGAGTGAGCGAAAAGCCTGAACGTCGTCCGCGCCGTGACGATGACCGCGAAGAACGTGGTGGCCGCGAAGGCCGTTCTTTCGACGATCGCAGGGGCGACCGCAAGTTTGGCGACCGTAAGCCTTTTGGTGATCGTGGCGACCGCCGTTTTAATCGCGATGGCGAAGGTGAGGGCCGTTTCAACCGTGACCGCCGCCCGCGTCGCGACGGTGATGACCGTGGCTCCTTCGGAGGCCGCGAAGGTCGCCGCCCGTTCGGTGACAGGGGCCGCTCCTTTGGCGGCGACCGTCGCCCGCGCCGCGAATTTGCATCTGCAGGTGCTCCGATTTACCGCCAGCGCCCCGAAGAACAGAAGGAAGAAGTCGAAGAAGTATTGGACGAAGCCGCACTCGAAGCCCGCGTGGCCGAAGTCGAGGCTAGCGAAGATTCCAACTTCAACCCGCCTTGGTTCAAGCGCATGCTCGCCCTCACGACCGAAAAGGGGCGCGAACGCGAAGGTCGCTTCCTCGGCGAAGGCGTGCACGTGGTGCAGGAACTGGTGTCCAACCACCGCGAACTCGTTCTCGGCGTGTACGTGACCGAAGCTTTCAACGACGAAGCCTTGATTGAACAAATTAACGAAGCCGAAATCAAGCTGAACGTTCTCACCGACGAACAGATGAAGAAGATTTCTTCGACCGTGACGACGCAGGGTATTGTTGCCGTGGCGCGTATCGCAAGCAAGAAGCCGGTGTACGAATCCAGCCGCAGCGTGATTACGCTCGTGGATGCCGTGCAGGATCCGGGTAACCTCGGTACGCTTTTCCGCACGAGCCTCGGTTTCGGTTCCGACGGCATGATTCTTGGCCGCGGTACCGTGAGCCCGTTCAACCCGAAGGTGGTGCGCGGTTCCTCGGGAACCTTCCTCCGCGTGCCTTTCGAATTCGGCGTCGATCTCGTGGACCAGATCAATTTCCTCCGTAGCAAGGGCTACACCATTATCGCGACCGATTTGCACGCCAAGCAGTCCCTGCGCCAGATTCCGCAGAACAAGCTCCGCAAGATGGCGTTCCTCGTGGGTAACGAAGGTGCAGGTACCAACCCGTACTTCATCGAACTCGCCGACGAAACGGTGAAGATTCCGATGAGCAGCGAACTCGAATCCTTGAACGTCGCCGTCGCTCACGGTATCCTCAGCTACGAAGCCGCCCAGATTCAAGAGGAACTTAAGTAATGAACTTCCAGGCCCGTTTAGAAGAACGTATCGCCAAGTGCGGTAACCCGATTTGCCTCGGCATGGATCCGGTCATGAAGCTGATCGACCCGTGCTGCCCCGAAGGTAGTGCCGAAGACAAGATCAAGCGTTTCTATTCCGAAATTCTGGAATGCTGCCTCAAGCGTAATGTAACGCCCGCCGTGGTGAAGCCGAATAGCGCTTACTACGAATGCGTGAGCGTGCAGGCGATGCTCGTGTTGCAGCAGCTGATTGCCGACTACAAGAGCGCCGGTATCCCCGTTATTTTGGATGCAAAGCGTGGTGACATCGGTAAGTCGAGCGCGGCCTACGCAACTGCCGCTTACGATGTGTACAAGGCCGATGCCGTGACGGTTTCCCCGTGGATGGGTGCCGATTCCGTGGGCCCGTTCATTCGCGAAAATTCCGAAAACGGTGCGTACGTCTTGCTCCGCACGAGCAACAAGGGCGCCCACGACTTCCAGGATTTGCCGGTGTCCCGTAGCGACGACCCGCGCGACGTTGCCGAAGCCTTCTATTCCGTGGCCGACAAGATTATGGAATGGGACGCAAGCCTCGGTTACCTCGGTGCCGTCGTCGGTGCAACCCACCCCGAAGAACTCGAAAAGATTACCGCTTACACGGTGGCCCACAAGCACGAAATTCCGTTCCTGATTCCGGGTGTGTCTATTCCTGGTGTTCCGGGCGGTCAGGGCGGTGATGCCAAGACGGTGCTTACCGCTATTGCAAACGGTGGCGGCAAGCGCAAGTTCCACGTGCTCAACAGCTCGAGTGGACTCAACTTTGCCTACCAGCGCAGCGGTCACCCTGAGAACTTCGCAAACGATTGCGTAGATGCTCTGGAAAAACTCGCGGAGGCCTGTGTTATCTAGAATTTAGATCTTAGAGCTTAGAACTTAGATTATTTTTTCTAAGCTCTACCAACTAAGTTCTTGTAACTCTGAACTCTGAAATCTGAATTGCCTATGCGTTTCCTAGTTGTCATATTGTTCGCTATCGCAGTTATCGCGGCGGCCTTCCATTTCGCGAAGCCGCTTCCCGGTACAAACTTCGACGAGTCCTTCTTGCCGAAGGCTTCGACGGTACATTATGTGGCGGCAGGTCATGACGCATCGGTGGCGGGACTTTTCTGGATTAAGGGTTTGACTGAACTCGGCGAAAGCTACCTGACCGGCAAGGAATATGCCTATCTGGGCCATGTGGCGGAACTTTCGACGAGTCTCGATTCCCTGTTCTACACGCCGTATTACTTTGTCGGTGGCGTGACTCCCATTGACGCACCGGATACTTCCGATTTCTCGGTATTGCGCCGCGCCAGCCGCGTTTACCCCGAGAACTGGCGCCTTTCCTTGTACTACGCGCTTCGACTTGGTCGCGGCCCGTACCCGAACAAGACCGAGGCGGCGAACGTGATGCGCAAGTATTTCGATAGTCCGGACACGACGATTCCCGACCATATCCGTACGATTTACCGTAGCTTTGAAATTGACGAAATGCAGACGGAAACGGCGCTTGAAACGGTGCTGAACGACGTGATGCAGCCGCGCTTCAAGAAGTTCCGTGCGAGCTTCTACTCAAAGATTCTAAGGTTGATCGGCTACAAGGGCTTGATTAACGATGTGGAAAAGGACGAACATTACCAGAAGGTGAAAACGCTTGTCGACGGTATGGCCGACGGCAAGATCCACCCGGCAATCGTCTACCGCGAGCTCCTCGCCATGAAGAAAATCCGTGACGACGAACTCGCGGAAGAAGCAAAGAAGTCGGCGGAAGCCAAGGCGAAAGAAACCGCTGATTCTACGGCGGTTGTCGACTCTACGGTGGTAACGGATACGACAGTTGCAGCGGATTTATCCGTCGTCGACTCTACGGCAACTACGGAAGCAACCTCTGTCGATACGCCCGCGGTCGTTGATACGACTGCTGCGATAAAAGAATAATTTGTTTGTAAAATAATTCGCCGCATCTCGTTAGACGCGGCGTTTTTTTAGGATTCTGAATTCCGAACTCTGAACTCTGAAATCTGAATTCTGAACTCTGAACTCTGAACTCCGAATTCGAAAGCTATTCCCCGCAGCGTTTGGCGTTGTTCGGGAGGCCCATCAGTTCAAAGGCGTTCTTGCAGCGGAGTTTCAAGTCCGTTGCTTCTTTTTTGGAGACGCTTTTCAGCTGCGAACGGAGGTAAAGGATGTTCGCCGTGTTGTAGGGCTTGTTCGCCTTGATCGCTTTTTCTTCGGCGACACGGTAGAGCGAATCTGCGTTGTCCTTGTTGGAAAGGTCAGCCATGCGGGCGGCGGTGAAGGCGTAGAAACCCCCGTCCTTGTCGGTGCGCTTGCCTAGCATCTTGAACGATTCGCTGGCGCGGCTCTGGTCGCGGTTTGCGGTGTAGGCGATTGCGCATCCGCCGTAGAAGGCGGCCTGCACGTTTTCGTCGGCGGACTTGAGCGACTTTTCGTTGTAGGAGTCGCATATCCTGACGGCGTCGGAAAACTTGTTGCGGTCACTCAGGAGCGCCACTTTCGTCTTGGCTAGCTGGATTCTTGTGCTATTGTCGAGGACGTTTTCACGGACGATTGAAAGGAGGGAATCCGCAAAATCAAGGTCAAGGCTCATGGTTCTGATCTGCGCCATGGCAATCAGTACGCGGGCTTCGGACAGGAGGTCGGCTTCCTTGCGGCTCGCGAGCAGGGCGCGTTCCAGCTGGCCGTAACCCTTTGCGAATTTTCCGCTGTCAAACGAGCGTTGGGCCCGGTAAGAAAGGATGCCCGATTCGGAGGCGCTGGCGATGGTACCTGCGGCAAGCATCGCGACAAGAATCTGCTTGAGTCTGCGCGTTACCATAGGGTCTCCACCATGAACGGCACCGAGTCCTTGCTAGGCAGGGAACGCTTCACGATCCACATGTTCGAAACGCCTGCCATCAGGTCGTCTGCATTCTGGAGCGTCTGCTCCGTCGCTTCCATAAAGTCCGAAAGTCCGGTAGTCACGAGGCTTACTTCGTTCAGCAGTCCGTCGACCCGGTTGAAGGTGTTGTCCACCTTGCCCATCATGCCGTCGACATTTCCCAGGAGGTTGTCGAGTTTTTGCGGCACGGGTTGCAGCTCGTTCATCATGCCCGAGACATTGTCTGCGATATTGTCCACCTTGCCCAGGAGAACCGGGACCTGCACCTGTATCGTATCGAACAGGCCTGATGCCTGGTTAAGCACCTTCTTGCCGGAGTACGTGATGTCGTCGAGACGGTTGAGCTGGCGGTTTAAGTTGTCGTAAAGGAGGCGAGACCCGAAAAGGGCACCGATGGTCGTTCCTGTATCCAGGGCCATTCCGACAAGGGTGTCGGCGGCGTTGATCAACTTGCTGACTCTTCCCAGGAGCTCGTTGGCGGTTTCGATCACGGTTTCGATATCCTGCGCATCTCCGGGTTTCAGGAAGTCTTCGTCTTGCAGCACGCGGCCCTTGCCACGGCGAATGTCGATGTTGACGACACGAGCCGAAATGAGGTTCTGGTCGCGGATTGCGAAAACTTCGGCACTGTCGGTAATCAGGTTCTGGTACTGCTTGCGAATCTTGAAATGCATGACGACGCCGTTGCCTTCGACTTCTATACTGTCGATTTGGCCGACGTCCACGCCGCTGATCTGGACCTTGGTACCTGCGTGCAGGCCGAACGCCTTGTTGAATCGGCTTTGCAGGTGGTATTCTTCGACTCCGATAATTCCTTCGTCGAAAAGTTTCGCGTAAAGCACGATAGCAAACACCATGACGGAAACGGTAAAGAAGACTCCGACCAGAAGGCCGGAAATTTCCATCCAGTTGATTCCTTTTAATGGTTTGAATGCCATGCTAAGAATATAGTAATAGAACTTAGAATTTAGAGCTTAGTGCTTAAAATTTAGAGCTTAGAGCATAGATTATTCTTCTAAGTTCTACCAACTAAGTTCTACCAACAATTACCTAACCACTGAATCCTATATTTACTTCATGGATTTTTTTGAATTTTTGAATAAATCGGTAACGCCGTACCATACGGTGGATAGCCTCAAGGGTCTTGTTGACAGTGGGAAAGATGAAAAATTTCAGTTGTTCGAACGCGGCGGCGCCCTGATTGCCGTCCGTCCGCCAAAGGAAGTTTGTTCTGACTCGAAATTCAGGATTGCCCTGGCGCATACGGATTTCCCGACTCTCAAGATTACGCCGGATCCCGATGGCGCTGCGGCGGGAGTGCGTACGTTGCACCCCGAGATTTACGGCAGTCCGCTTTTTACCAGCTGGCTCGATCGCGACCTGGGTTATGCGGGCTTGATCGCCTATGAACAGGACGGCCGTTTACGTACAAAATTGGTCCGTGGCGAAAAGTTGTTCCGTATTCCGCAGCTTGCCGTGCACCTGAACCGTGGCGTGAACCAGGACGGCCTCAAGGTTAACCCGCAGACGGACCTGAATGCGCTTTGGACCGCCATCGGCGGTAAGGAAAACTTTACAGATGCTTTGGCGGCGGAATTGCCCGCCGGGGCGAAGCTTCTGGATTTCGACATCCAGCTGTTCGACGCGCAACCGGCGCAGCTTGGCGGCTTTGACGACGAATGGATTTACTCGGGTCGCCTTGATAACTTGAGCAGTTGCCACGCCATTGCCGAGGCTTTTGCCGCAGCCCTCGCCCTTGAAAAGGATTTTCAGGTGGCCGCTTTCTTCAATAACGAGGAGGTCGGTTCCGAGACCCGCGAAGGTGCCAGCGGAAACTTCCTGAAGAGCGTATTCGAAGAGGTTCTATCTTCATTTACACAAACCTCAAAGCGAGCTTGCGAGCGATCTCTTTCCTCGATTCTTGCAGATTCGTTTGCATTGTCAATAGATATGGCGCACGCCTGCCATCCGAACTTTGTGCAGAAACATGAAAGCAACCATGCCCCCGTATTGGGTGGCGGTGTCGTGTTGAAGGTGAATTCGCAAAAGCGCTATGCCAGCGACGTATTCTCGAACGCGCGTTTCAAACTGCTTTGTGAACAAAGTAACATTCCGTACCAGACTTTCGTGATGCGTAACGATATGCCCTGCGGCTCGACGGTGGGGCCTGCCATTTCTGCCAGTCTTGGGATTCCGACGGTGGATATTGGCGAACCCATGCTCAGTATGCACAGTATCCGCGAAATGACGGCCGTTGCGGATCACGAAAAAATGACAAAACTGGTATCTGCGTTGTACGGTAGCTCAAATCTGCCCTAGATTAGTTACATTTACACACGCATGTTTGCTGATAAGATAAAAGCGATTCGCGGCAGGTTCCCGCGCAAGTCCCTGTTGGGGCAGTTTTTGCGTTACCTGGTGACGGGGGGCCTCGCCTTCGTTGTCGATTTTGGCCTGTTCGCCTTGTGCCTTTATGTGTTTGACTGGCATTACCTGCTTGCGAACTTGGTCGGCCTGGTTGCGGGGCTTGTGCTCAACTATACCATGAGTATCGTGTGGGTGTTTACGGCTTGCGAAAGGACTCTCGAAAAACGCAAGGTGATGGAGTTCTCGCTGTTCGCGCTTGTGGGAATTGCCGGTGTCGGTATCAACCAGCTGCTGATGTTTTTGATGGTGGGCGTGTTTGACTGGAACGAGATGGTCTCCAAGATGGTGGCCGCGGTTCTTGTTCTGATGTGGAATTTTGGGGCGCGCAAGTTGATGCTGTTCCGAGAAAGGAAGGAGTGATTATGGTTGCTGAAAATAGTGGAAAGAAGATTGCCGTGATTGCGGGTGCGGGCCCTGCGGGACTCACCTGCGCGCTGGAACTTTTGCGTACGACGGATGTGAAACCCGTGATTTTCGAGGCCGAAGATGTTATCGGCGGTATTTCGCGCACGGCGCGTTACAACGGCAACCGCATGGATATCGGCGGTCACCGCTTTTTCAGCAAGAGCGATACGGTGATGGACTGGTGGCAGGGAATCTTGCCGTTGCAGGGTGCCGCGAGCAAGGACGACATTGCTATTGGCCGCAAGGTGCCGCTGGTCGAAGGTGGCTCCGATCCCGAGAAGACGGACTACGTGATGCTTTGCCGCAGCCGTCTTTCCCGCATCCTTTTCTTACGCAAGCTCTTTGACTATCCGGTTTCGTTGAATGGCGACACCATCCGTAACCTCGGGCTGTGGCGCATGTTCAAGATTGGCATGAGCTACCTCAAGGTGCAGCTGCTGCCCGCCCGTAAGGAAAAAAGCCTCGAAGACTTCATGATCAACCGCTTTGGCGTGGAACTGTACCGCACGTTCTTCCGCGATTACACCGAGAAGGTGTGGGGCGTGCCCTGCAGCAAGATCAGCCCCGACTGGGGCGGCCAGCGCATCAAGGGACTCTCGATTACCAAGACCGTGGTGCACGCGCTCAAGCAGATTTTTGCCGGCAAGAAGAAGACTGAAGCTGGTGCCGCGAACGGTGCGGACATCCGCCAGAAGGATACCGAGACGAGCCTTATCGGGCAGTTCCTTTACCCGAAATTCGGCCCTGGCCAGCTTTGGGAAACGGTCGCCGAGAAGGTGCAGGAAATGGGCGGCGAAATCCGCATGAATTCGAAGGTGGTGGGCGTGAACCGCTCCGCCGACGGCAAGCGTATCGAAAGCGTGGTTGTTGAATCCCGTGCGGCAGACGGAAACGTTTCGACCGAAACGGTCGCCTGCGACTACTTCCTCAGCACGATGCCCGTGAAGGAACTTGTCGCCGCGATGGACAATGAAAAGAACCCGGTACCGGCGGAAGTTCGCCGCGTATCCGACGGCCTTGTGTACCGCGACTTCATTACCGTGGGGCTCCTGCTCGACGAACTGCTCATCAAGAACCCGGCGAAGCCCGGCACTCCCGAAAGCAAGCTCAAGTTCGTGGCGGACAACTGGATTTATGTGCAGGAGTCCGACGTGAAACTCGGCCGCATCCAGATTTTCAACAACTGGAGCCCCTACCTGGTGGCCGACCCGAGCAAGGTCTGGATTGGCCTCGAATACTTCGCGACCGAGGGCGACGAAATGTGGCGCATGCCCGATGCCGACTTCATCAAGTTCGCGATTGCGGAACTCGACAAGATTCACGTGGCAAAGCCCGCGTCCGTCCGCGATTCTGTGGTGTTCCATATCAAGAAGGCGTACCCCGCCTACTTCGGCACCTATGGCGAATTCGACAAGGTGCGCGCCTATGTGGACCCCATCGAGAACCTTTTCCTGATGGGCCGCAACGGCATGCACAAGTACAACAACATGGACCACAGCATGCTCGCAGCCATGGAAGTCGCGAAATGCATCCGCGAAAATTCTACCGACAAGACTGCCCTCTGGAACGTGAATAGCGAAGAAGAATACCACGAAGGCAAGAAAGCGTAGCGGTGCCTCTGATGAAAAAATTGCTCGGAATTTTCAGGCTCCCTGAACTCTATTGTGCATTGCTGTTGGCGGCAAGCCTCGTCGTCGGTTTTGCGTTGAGGGTTTCAGTCGAAAACGTCGTGCTGAGGCAGGGCGCTTCTATGGAGAAAGTAAGCCTTCCCGTTACCAAGAAAATGCGGGATGGGGAAGTGTTCCAGGTTGAACTGGATATCAAGAATGTCTACCGTACTCCGTACGACCTGCGCGTGGTTCCCGACGATTGCGCCGAGGGAATTGTAATCAATGGACAAAATCTGGAAATCAGGTCGGAGCCGGGGCGCTGTAATTTTACGAAAGGTTTCCTGCTGGACGACAGCGTGACTGCGCCGCATCGGGTGGGCGACAGGACTCACTATACGTTCTACCTGAAGAACAACGGCGGAAATGCAGGACTGAATGTATTTATCTACCAGACGTCGTTCTTGACACGTGTGGCGAATGTCGGCGCGGTGGTCTTTTTTGCGTTGCTCTGCATGTTTGTGGCGCGGCGGTTCAAGTTGCGCGGTGGAATCCTTTTCCTCTTTTTGTTAGGAGTGCTCCTCAGGACGGTGTTTTTTGCGAACGTGCCGTACACGACTTACTCGAACGATGTTGACGGGCATGTTGCCTACGTACAGTACGTCCTCGACAACCATGCCATTCCTGGAGTCGATGACTGCTGGACTTGTTACCATCCGCCGGTTTATTACGTAACGGCAGCTCCTGCGTTCGTTCTGGGGAACTGGATGGGAGTTACGGGAACGACGGGGTTGCAGGCGTTCAGCTTGCTGCTGTCGGTGCTCACGCTTTTCCTTGGAATCCTGTTCCTGAAGAATTTCATGTCGGGCGGTGCGCTTGGAATTGCATCGCTGCTGTGGACGATGTGGCCTGTGCTGATTTTGATGTCGCCCCGCATCGGTAACGACCAGATGTTCTGCCTGATGCATGTGCTTTGCTTGTGGGGCGGTGTAAAGTATTTCAACGAAGGTCGTGGCAAGTTCCTGATTGTGGCGGTCCTTGCAGCGGCACTTGCGGTGTGGACCAAGACGACGGGCGTGGTGACCATCGGGATGGTTTTCCTGTTTGCCGTTGGCGGTTACGTTCGGAGCGCGAGGCTTTTGCACCCGACAAAGTCCGAGGTGGTGGCGTGGGTGTTTTTTGCGTTGCTCCTTGCGGGGCTCGCTTTGCAGAAATTGCTCGGCGATGCGGACCTGGTGGGCAATTCGAGCGGCCTGAACGGACGGTTGAGGGTTGGCAACGAGGCGTTCAACTACATTTTCTTTGACTTGAAATCCTTCGTGACGCATCCTTACACGAGTGCTTGGAACGAGGAATGGGGACGCGAGTTCTTCTGGAATTATGCGTTCAAGTCGTCGATGTTCGGTGAATTTGAACTGGTGCGCAACGAGACCGGTAGGACGCTCGCGACCTTGATGAGCGTGTCTTTCCTCGGACTCATGGTGTATGCGGCCCGCGGATTCTGGAAGACGAAACTGCAAGCGATGCACTGGATTCTGTTGTTGCAGGCGGCGGCGTTCTTTGGCGCGCTGATGGTCTTGCGTATCAAGGTGCCGTTCTCTTGCAGCAACGACTTCAGGTACATTGCACCGGTCGTGTTGAGCATGATACCCTTCATGGCGACGGGAATTACCCTGGAAGGCTCTTCGGTCAAGTGGAAAGTGCTCGGTTACGCGCTGGTGGCGACATTTGCCTTGAGCACGGTGATTTTGTATATTCTTGCTATGTAGAAACAAGTTAGTTCGGGACGGCGAACTCTAGGTTCCTGAGCTCGGTTGGTGAGCCTGCCGAACCATGCCGAATGGCCGAGCTATCCATGGAAGAATGAAGATGCGTTTTTTGTTGATTTGTGTATGCCTGCTGTCGGTAGGCCTGTGGGCGCGCCCCATTAACGACGGCAATAAACTGTTCAAGAACGGCGACTATGCCGGAGCGCTCGAAAAGTACATGAAGGCCCGCGAGGCCGAACCTGCGAACCCGCTCCTGTTCTACAATATCGGAACTTGCCAGTACAGGCTCGGCAACTACGAAGAGGCCAAGAAAGAGCTTGAAAGCGCCGTGCGCATGCCCGACAAGAATATGGCGGCGAAGGCTGCCTACAATTTGGCGAATACGCATTTCCGCATGGGCGAAAAGGCGGCCGAAGGTAGCGAACGCATTGCCGCGTGGCGCGAATCGGTGGCGTACCTGAAAAAGGCGATTGACCTCGACAACAATTTCGAGAACGCCAAGAAGAACGTGGAAATCGTGCAGCGCAAGCTGAAAGAAGAACTCGACAAGCAAAAGCAGAATCAGGATCAAAACCAGGACCAGAACAACGACCAGAAACAGCCGCCCCTGAGCGACAAGGCTAAGGAAGTTCTGGCACGTGCACTCCAGCTTTGCAAGGATGGCAAGTATGCCGAAGCGAAGGAAATGCTCGAGAACCTGATTGCCGAAGACGAGACCGCGGGCCAGCTGAGCGGACACGTGCAGCGCATCGACGACGTCATCGAAATCAAGGCGGGCAGGAAGCCCAAGGCGAAAATTGACGCAAGCAACACCGACAACGACCTGGAGGTAATCTGATGAAAATTCAGAATTCAGAATTCGGAGCTCAGGTTTGTTGCTTGTCACCCTGGAGCGTAGCGACGGGGTCTAGTCCCGATTCAAGCGGAAGCAAGTTTGCGGAAACCAGTCACCTGTCACCCTGGAGCGTAGCGATAGGGTCCAGGCCTCATATTCTTGCATTTGCGTTTGTAATTCTTTTGGCTGCAGTGTCGGCCTTTGCCGCCCCGAAGTCAGCAAGTGCCTATTACAGCGACGCCGCCTTCCAGTACATCGAAAACCGCCTGCCTTCTGCCGAAATTACTTGTAACGAAGGCCTGCAATATTATCCGAACGACCAGAAACTGCAAATGCTCCTTGACCGTATCCACGAGGCCAAGGACGAGCAGAAGAACGAGAACAAGAAGAACGACAAGAATCAGGATAATAATCAGGACCAGAACCAGGATCAAAACAAGGATCAGCAGGACCAGAATCAGGACCAGCAGAACCAGGATCAGAATGGCGAAGGCAATTCCAGCGGTTCCGAGAGTTCTTCGAGTGCTTCCGATGACCAGAACCAGAATGGTGGCGGACAGTCCAGCAGCTCGGATGCAGGGAGCTCCGACAGCGAAGGCGGTGCGCAACCAGAACAGCAACCCGAACAGCCTCAGGAAAATTCCAGCGACAGTAACGGCGGCGAGGAACCCCAGGAACAGCCTGTGCAGATGGGCGAGATGAGCCCCGAAGAAGCGGCGCAGCTCCTGAAAGACTTCGACGAACAGAACGGCGAACGCAAACCCTGGAAACCCATCCGCGGCCAGGCAAGACCAGCCAAAGACTGGTAAGGCGAGCGCCGCAGAAAAATGCTTGCATTTTTCTATGGCCGAGCCGTCGAGTCTTGCGCGAAGCGCAATGACTGGTAAGGCTGGCTTTTGATACCCGCAAGGTCTTGCGCTCAACGAGCGCAACGACTGGTAAGGCGCTCATTTGTCATCCCGGCCAACCACTCACATGTCATCCCGGCCTTGTGCCGGGATCACCCTTTTTCATTAAAAGAATATATTATATTCAAGGGTATGAGACTTCATGCCCTTGCTTTTTGTTTCAGCGCCCTGCTGGGTGCAGGCTTTGTTGCTTGCGGTGATGATTCGTCGGCGAGTGCCACCGATACACTTTCAAGCGAAAGTTCGCTTCTGTCAAGTTCCTCCGAAATAACCAAGGCCCCTGAGCCTGCCGAAGGTTCAAGCTCCTCTGAAACAACCAAGGCCCCTGAGCTTGCCGAAGGTTCAAGCTCCTCCGAAATAACCAAGGCCCCTGAGCCTGCCGAAGGTTCAAGCTCCTCTGAAACAACCAAGGCCCCTGAGCTTGCCGAAGGTTCAAGCTCCTCCGAAATAACCAAGGCCCCTGAGCCTGCCGAAGGTTCAAGCTCCTCTGAAACAACCAAGGCCCCTGAGCTTGCCGAAGGTTCAAGCTCCTCCGAAATAACCAAGGTCCCTGAGCTTGCCGAAGGGACAAGTTCCTCAGTGAATGTGGCGCTATCTTCGTCGAGCGCAGCACCAGAATCCAGCAGCGACGATAACGATGGCGACGACGGCAAGTGCACCGCCTGCGATAGCTACACCGCGGCAGACCCCGAACTCACCGAAAACGGCGGCAAGGGTTCCGTGACCACCTACGGGAGTATCACGGCAAAAGAAACGAGCCTCGGTGGCGCCTGCAACTACGGACAAACTAACATACAATACTACGCGGCGATCCATGTGAATGTGTCCCCTGGCGATGAAAAGGGCCCGTGGAATGGCGGCGCGGCCTGTGGCGGCTGCGTGCGCGTGAAGGCGAAAACACTCTACGGCTGGAAGCATGTGACCGTGCGCATTACCGACCGCTGTCCCGATGCTGATTGCGGCGTGGACTTGGGCGGCGCCCCTGCCGCTGACATCATGGGAAATCAGGTGGGCCGCTACTACGGCGAATGGGAATTCGTGAGCTGCGAGGGCGTAGACGGCGTGTGGGGCGATTCAACGTCCATCTGGGTCAAGGAAGGTGCCAGCGAATTCTGGAGCATAATCCAGGTGCGTAACCCGAAGGACATGGTAAAATCCATCGCCATCTACGGTGTCGACACTAGTGACTTCTACGAACTAGAAATGGTCGTGGGCACCGAAAACTTCTGGACCGTTCCTGAGGCCGTCTTAAAGACCGACAACCGCTACCGCGTGGTGGTGAAGTACCGCACCGGCACCGACGACGAATGGAAAATCAAGGGTTCCGACCTCGCAGTACCCGAGGCGAACCTGTACCTATACGAACATAGGGAATAGCTACAAGCTGAGTGCTTTGGCACGGTCGCGAATGTTTTCTTTGTATTGGACTTTGGCTTCGTCGCTTAAGAACGACTTGTCCAACATTTCGTCCATTTCTGGAATGTGTGCCGTGATGTCACGAATGAATTTTTGGGCGCGTTTTTCTACAATGCCGATGCGTCTTGCAAATTCCAGAAAGTCGCTAGCTCCGTAAAAACCGTTGTCCTTAAAGAATTTCCCGTTATAGTTTTCTTCGTCCTTGAAAAGATCAAGCGCGGTTCTAAAGTCATCGGCGTGCAGCGAAGTGTTTATCAGGTCGTAGGCGGGCGTGAGTTCGTAAACGCCGTCTTGATGAGGGCAATATATCGAAAAATTCTTGATGTGCGCGTCGCCGTTGCATACAAGATAATTGAACAGCAGAACCTTGAAAAATTGCTCAATCGCAATGGGACTAGCGCTTACATGTTGCTTCAGGATGTAAGCGATTTCTTCGTAACTTAGGCTTTCGTACTTGAAATTAGAACCATTTGCGTCGCTTGATAGACCTGCGGTTTGTGCTAAATCTTCCTGAAGAATTTTTGAACCATCGTTGCGAATGTCGAATCGTTTGGTGAGATAGGTGTATTCTCCGGTTGTAAACTGTAGCAAAGCCGATTCGGCTACATTCAATTTGAAAATCTGTTTTGCCATTTGCATGGTGATGTGCTCGTTTGCGGGCATATCGGCGAATAGCCTAAACTGCATATTTGTAGCAGGCTTCAGAATGTAGGTGCCATTGTTGTCGGTCGGTTCAAGCTCTTTAGATACGATGCGCAAGGAATATTTTGCCTGTGCCCCGGATATGGAAATTCTTCGGGTGTTTTGGTTGGTGCCTTGAGCGATGCTTGGAAGTGTAAACTTCAGCATTGCGCTGAAATTGGCTTTGCTGAAAAGTCTTTGCGAACAGGAACGGCAGAAATCGTTTTCGGTTTCTTTGAGGCAGCAATGGCAACGCATTATTCGATTCCTCTCACGGTGATGGCGCCGATGGTTTCGTTCTGGGCGAGTTCCAGAAGTAGGCCGAATTTATCTTTGGGGTTGAGCTTTAGGCTCCTGCAGATGTAAGCTAGGTTTTCGCCTTCGGGCAAGAGTCCACTGAAGAATGGGAATAGATATCGTGAAGAAAAAATCCGTTGGGCTTTGGGGAATCCGGTAGCGATGGAGGAACCTCCGGTTGCGAGGTAGTCACTGTCGTAGATAAACACAAAGCGCCTTTTGTTCGCTAGCAGATATCCTGCAGTTTTCCCGTTTTTTAGAACGCATGCCTTGCGTAATCTGTAGTGAGCCGTTTTATTCATGGATGACGCGCTCCTGCAGGGTAATCGTGAGTCCTAGAACCTCTAGAATTTTGGAAAGCACGTCGAGACTAGGATTGGCGCTCCCGTTTTCGATCCCGCTCACGGTGCGCAGGCTGACGCCCGCCATTTCCGCAAGGTCTGCCTGCGAAATGTTGAAGTATTTGCGCCGTTGCGCTATCTGTTCGCCAAGATTCTGCATCTATTTATCGCTGTTTTGTGTTTAAAATGTGCAATATGTTGCGTGTTTTGATTGTAAAATACATAATTTTTGGGAAAATGTCAACTATTTATGCAATATATTGCGTGTATTGGAGCTTTTTTGGGAGGAAAATGGTTTTTGTCATCTTTTGTCAGTGAAATGGAGCTATATTATACCGTAGATGTTGGGAAAATGCTTAAAGAATACTCAAGAACGTCAAATTGAGGCGTTGTCGCCGGAAAAATGTCTGGCTAAACTTGTTGTTGACGAAAAAACGGGCGACACAAAGCCTGGTATTTCGGTTGCTGAGCATTGTATAATAACTGGTTTTGTTGCAGAGGAATTGTGCAAGTCCTTAATAGATAATGTGAAGCAAATTCTTACGAAATCAGCTCCGTTTTTTGCGTCCATACACGATGTAGGGAAGTTAAGTCCTGATTTCCAGCGTATGATATACACATCGTGGCTTGGGAGTGTTAAAGATTTTCCTCAGTTGCAGAATGCCAACGAAAATAGGGCAAAACGAAAAGATGTGAGTTTTCACGGAAAAGTTTCTCAAGTATCTATTGAAAGTAGCTTTCCAGAACAAAAAATGCTTGCAACCATTGAAGGAATGCATCACGGCTTTAAGCCGAATTTTAGTCCAATTGCGGAGAATCGTGATATTTATGGTGGCGAAAACTGGACCGCGTTGCGGCATAAGCTTATTGAAAACTTGGAACGGAGTTTCCCCTATTCTGATTCAAATAATTTAAGTGAATGGAATCAGGCTTGTGTTATAGGTGGTTTCATAACTGTTGCAGACTGGATTGCTTCTGGTGGTTATTTTGGCAATATTCAGCAAAATCATTCTTATAGTAAAGATGATTTGAAAAAGATTGCTCATAAGGCTGTTCATAATGCTGGTTTTATTCCGCTTTCTATAAAGCAAGGGCTTCAGTTCAAAGATATTTTTGGCTTTACTCCTAGAAAAATTCAGTCGGATCTGTTCGAATCTGTTTCTTTTCCTGGTGTTTATGTTTTGGAAGCCCCGATGGGTTTGGGAAAAACAGAAGCGGCTCTTTATGCTGCCTATAAAATGCTGGAAAAAGGGCTTGCTTCTGGAATTTACTTTGGCCTTCCGACACAATTGACATCTAATAAAATTTATGAACGAGTGGAATCGTTCCTTAGTAAAATCGTGGGCGAAGAATCCTCGTATTGCTTAAAGTTGCTGCATAGTTCTGCTTGGCTTGAAGAGGATTCTTTGGGTGAAGATGCCAAAGTTGGTAAGTCTTGGTTTGATTCCAAAAAACGAGGAATTCTGGCTCCGTTTGCCGTTGGTACTATTGACCAAGCACTTATGGCGGCTATGAATGTCAAGCATAGCATGGTGCGAGCATTTGGTTTGGCAGGGAAAGTCGTAATTCTTGATGAGGTGCATAGCTACGATTCCTATACTGGAACGATAATGAATGCCCTTGTTGATGAATTAAAGCACATTGGATGCACAGTAATTATTTTAAGTGCAACATTGACGTCATCCCAGAAAAAGAAAATTTTGGATTTACCGTTTGAACAGGTCTTAAACGATAGTTATCCCTTAATTTCTAGCCAAACGGACAAGGCTTTTTCTGAAATTTCAAGTTTGGGAGAATCTAACCGGAATGTCTCTATTAAAATAAGTAAAGATGATAAAATGGCTTTTGACATTGCTTTGGAAAAAGCTGAAAATGGGGAACAAGTTCTTTGGATAGAAAATACTGTTGCTGATGCTCAGAATGTTTACAAAAAACTGGCTGCTAAATCTGCCGAAATGGGCTTAGAATGTGGATTGATTCATTCCAGATTTATAAAAAAGCAACGATCTGAAATAGAAAATAAATGGGTCACGCTGTACGGGAAAAATGGCTATTCTAAGCGAAATGCTTGTGGTCGAATTTTAGTGGGAACGCAAGTCCTAGAACAATCTATTGATATTGATGCGGATTATTTGATAACCAGGATTTGCCCGATGGATATGCTTTTGCAAAGAATCGGGCGCTTATGGCGACATCGCGAAAATGATAAGATTCGCCCGTCAACGGCAAAATGTGAAACACTTGTCCTTTCGCCTGTTGTTGAAGATGTTATAAAAAGCGATAAAGTATTTGGAGTAACGGGGGTGGTGTATAGCCCCTATGTTCTGAGCCGAACACTTGATGTGTTGAAACATATAGATGTCGTTAATTTGCCGAATGATATTCGTGGGCTGTTGGAAAGCGTTTACCAAGAGCGGCAGGAAGATGGAATCCTAGCAAAAATGAAAACTGATTTGTTGGGAAAACAGTCCCATTTGCAAGGACTCGCTAGGGTCGGCTTATCTTCAGCTATTTCAACATTGCCAGAATCTGCTGTACAGACACGATATTCCGATGTTGATACGGTTTCCGTGTTGTTGTTGGAATCTTTCGAAGTTGGAGAATACGGAGTTGAAATAAATTTTTGGAATGAATCGGAGACGGTTGTTTTGCCTAAATATCCGTCAAGTGAAAGACAAAAAAGAGAATTGTCGAAAAAAATTGTGGAACATTGTGTTGTTATTGCAGAACAGGATGCTCCTCCGATAGATCGGCATATAGATGTTTTTGGAGCTTATGTTTATCTTGGAGACCAAGAAGACGATGAAAAATGTATGTTCAGAGCGGTTATTGTGGACAAAGACAGCTCGTTTAGAGACTTAAACCGGAATAGACTAGAAATTTTTGGTGACGAAAACGCAAAAAAAATGTTATATACAAAGAGTGTTGGTTATAAAATTGAAAAGTAAGGCAGAAAATGAAAGAGAATAAATTTAATTTGATTGATGAACCTTGGATTCCTGTGGTAGGGAAAGGAAAAGTTGGTTTAAGGCAAATTTTTGCTGACGAATCTATTTCTGCACTTGGCGGAAATCCTGTTGAAAAAATTGCCGTATTCAAGTTACTTTTGGCTATAGCTCAAAGTGCAATAACTCCGAAGGATGAAGATGAATGGAAGTCTTTGGGGGTTAAAGGGTTGCAAGAACGGGTCTCCGATTATTTAGACAAATGGCATGATAGTTTTTGGCTTTATGGTGAGAAACCATTTTTGCAAATGCCTGAATTGAAGAAAAAAGCAGAAACATTGTCCAAAAAGGAAAAAAGAGAACCTTATAAAATAGGGAATGGTACTTTTGCTGATTTAATGGCTGAAAATAATACTTGCGTAACGCAATATGATTTTAGGGATGTTTCTCAAAACGATTCTGATAAAGCATTATTTTTATTGGCTGTCATTAATTTTGCATTTTATGGGAAACAACCAAATCAAGAACTTTCTTTAGAGAAAAATCTTAAAAAGAATGTAATAGCAAAGCCTGGTGCTAGTTTAGGATTTTCCAATTATCTACATTCATTCGGACTTGTTGAAAATGTTGTTACATCTGTTTATTATAACTTGCTTTCAGAGCAAAATGTAAAATCTTATACTTGGTTGTCTGAAGGAGTGGGTAGACCATTTTGGGAAATGATGCCAACAACTGAAAATGATTGTGTAACAGAAACTTCGAAAAAAACATTATTAGGTCATTTAGTACCATTGTCAAGATATGTGTTAATGGTAGATAAAGGCTTGTACTTTACTGAAGGTGTTATTTATCATTTAGCCAAATCAGAAAAGAAAAAGGGGCAAAGTGTAGAAAATTGGATTGAAGCTAGTATGTCGTGGTATCTTGAAAAGGATGAAATAAAAGCGTTAAATGCTGATATTTCTAAGAAACCTTGGAGAATGCTGACATCAATGTTGTCTTTATCGGATACGGAAAGGAAGTATTGCAATTTGGGCTTGTCTTTATTCATAAATCGTATTTCAGAATGTGATAAAGTATTTTCTATATGGTCTGGAGGTATTGATGTTTCCGGAGATTCGTTTGGAAAGAAAATAAAGAATAATGATGATTATGTTGAGTCTGAAACTCAATTGCACTCAAGTGCTTTTGGAGATTCTTTTTGCAATAAGCTTTTTGAAGAAATGAGAAAACTTAATGAATTCTGTTTTGATTTGCAAAAATTTGTGGTTGGGTATAATGCGGAGATTAGAGGAGGAAGTTCCTCAAAAAATGCAAGACAAATCGGATCGCAAAATATTCCAAGCGTAGAATCGGATTATTGGCAACAATGCGAAAGTATTTTCCAACGAATAGTTGATACCTGTTCTATTGATACTACAGACCAATACAATCATGAAATGGATAAAATCAACGATCAAATTTGGCAATTTGTAAAACAGATTTATAATCAATACTGTCCGAACCAATCGGCCCGTCAATTGGAAGCTTGGGCGAAAAATTTCCCTAAAAAGTTTGAAAAGAAGAGGTAGTGATAATGGCTGATGAAAATAAACAGAAAGAACCTTCATTGGTGGCGAATGTTTTTGCCCGTTGCAAAAATGACAGGGGCTTTGCTGCAACGTTAAAAAGGGCTGATAATCCTGATACCGCTTATCAGGCATGGGAAATTTTGGCTGCTTTTAAGGTTCCTTTAGACGTGGACTCAAAGAGGTTGCCTTATGCTTTAGTTTTTGCTGCAATAGCAAGGTCTTCCAGAGAAAAAGACGGAAATCTTGGCTTAGGAGCTGCTTTGGCGAATGCTTATCAAGATGATGGTGGTAGAGATAGTGATGCGGCAAAAGTCAAGTTGCGGAGAATTCTAGCTTGCGATAATGTCATTGAAGTGTGTCAAGTGCTACGTCCTATTTTGCAATTGATTTGTAGTAGAGGGGTTGGCATTTCGTTTGAAAAGCTCTTGAAAGATTTGATATTCTTTAATCCTGATAAAACACTTGCTCGATGGGCGCAAGATTTCTTTGGTTCAATATCTAAAGAAAATGAGGAGTCGTAATGTTCATATCCGTTTTACGATTGTCTCGAAGCGATATCCAGCAGATTGCTGTGTGTAATCAAGGTGTCTTTGATGCATACACTTTGCATAAAACTGTTTATTCGTTGTTTCCAAGGGAAAATGAGAATACTAGAAGTTTTCTGTATGCAGATCGTGGTGGTGATTTCAATGAAAAGAAAATTTTGATCCTTTCAAAGAATGTGCCGAAAGAACCTGAAATCGGAAAAGTTGAAACACAAGAAGTCCCGTCGCAATTTTTGCAACAGGAGTATTACGGTTTTGAAGTCTTGATGAATCCTGTCCGTTGTGATTCTAAAACAAAAAAGAAAATTCCCATCAGGGGGAATGATAAGGACTCCTTGAAACTGTGGTTTTTAGAAAAGGCTGAAGCAAATGGATTTGAGGTTGTTCCTGATTCATTGTCTATTGGGAATACCTCGGTTTTACAATTCCATAAGGACAAACAGAAAGTTGTTCTTGGAAAAGCCTCCTTCAAAGGTCGCCTTAAGGTCACTGACCGAGAAAAGTTTATTAATGCGTTTGAAAAAGGTCTTGGAAAGGGAAAAGCGTATGGCTTTGGACTCTTCCAAATTGTTCCACTAACAAATGCAATTGTCTAAAAAGTTTTAATAATAGGAGATAAAAAATGGTTAATCAGAACCCTTACACCAACAAGAAAATTGAATTCCATATCTTGCAGTCTTTCCCGGTTACGTGCTTGAACCGAGATGATGTGGGTGCACCGAAAACGGCTATGATTGGCGGCGTGAGTCGTGCTCGAGTTTCTAGCCAATGCTGGAAACGTGCTGTTCGTTTGGCAATGCATGAGGTTAGTGGCGTTGAACTTGGCACCCGTACAAAATTGCTTTCGGATCTTGTTGCATTTGCTTGTAAAGAAATTGAAGCTACACCGGAACAGGCAAAAGCATGTGGCGATAAAATTGAACAAATCTTTATAAAGTCAGACTCTAAGAAGAAAGGTGATGAGGAAGGAGATTCTAAAGCCGATACCTTAATGTTTTTGGCTCCTGCGGAAATCTCTTTGATTGCCGAAAAGTTTAAGGAATGTGAATTTAAGCCTGAAGAAGTAATTAAAGATGCAAAGCATCCCGAAAAGGATTTGGCAAAGATTATCGATAAGTCTAAGTTCGCTCAGTCTGAAACTTTGGACGGCCTTGATATTGCCTTGTTTGGTCGAATGGTCGCTCAGGCTCCGACAATGAATGTTGAAGCGGCAGCATCTTTTGCTCATGCTATTTCGACACATCGTGTAACAAATGAAGTTGAATTCTTTACGGCTGTTGCAGACTATCCCAAGGATAATCAGGGGTCTGCTCATATGGGATCTCTTGAATTCAATTCTGCTACATATTATCGTTATGTTTCCCTTGATTTGGGCCAACTTTATGAATCTTTGGGCGGAGATCAGTTCTTGCCGCAAGCGGTTTCCTCTTTTATTAAGGCTCTTTATGTTGCGGTTCCGTCTGCAAGACAAACAACGCAGGCCGGAGCATGTTCTTGGGACTTTGCAGAAGTATATGTTCGCAAAGGACAGGGAATGCAGCTTTCGTTTGAAACGCCTATTAAAAAAGACAATAACGGAGGTTTTTTGTCCAATAGCATAGATTACGTGAAAAGTACTCTTGCTAAAAAGGAAAAGCTTTCTGGATCGCTGTTTGGTTTGGTCAAGAAGTTTGAATTTGGTGAAGATGAAAACTTCTCTATTGACAATCTTATTGAAGGTGTTGTATCTGCAATTAAGGAGTAACAATGGATACTCGTTGGATGCTTCTTTGGTTTGAAGCTCCATTGCAATCTTGGGGTGCTGATTCCAAGTTTTCTCGCAGAGATACGCTAGAATTCCCAACGAAATCGGGAGTTCTAGGTCTTGTTCTTTGTGCAATGGGGGCTTCTGGCGAACAGAAAGAATTGTTGGCTCGTTTCTCGAATTTGAAACAGACCGTTTTGTCGTTCCGATACGATAGGGAGTCTTTGTTACATGATTTCCAAATGATTGGTTCAGGATATGATTCCAATGATCCTTGGCAGTCTATGTTGATTCCTAAAACAGGAGCAGGTAAATCAGCTGTGGGTGGAGGAACAAAATTGACTCATCGATATTATTTGCAAAATGCAGTTTTTGCGGTGTTGCTTGAGGTTCCTGCGGATTTGACGGAAAAGATTGCGAATGCTTTGCAAAATCCAGTATATCCAATATATCTGGGACGACGCTGCTGTGTTCCGACTGATTTTGTATATCATGGAGAATTCGCTTCTGAAAATGAGGCTGAGCAGGCTGCAAAGAATTATGCTGCTAAGAAATCAGAATTGCGTAATGAAAATCTTCCTGATTATGCTAAAAAATTGTTGTCTTTGAATTTTAAAGTGATAGATGGTGATTTCCCTGAAAAGGGCGATGTCTTTACATTGAATGATGTGCCTATACAGTTTGGTACTCAAAAGATGTATCGTGATCGTCGTGTCACCAAGATTTCAGAAGGATTGTCTTAAATGGCTGCTAATCAGATAAAAGAAAAAAGTAGCCGATTGATTATCAAGGTAACGCACGACACGTTACCACAAATAAAAGATCGGTACCCATTTCTCTATCTTGAACGAGGTCGTTTAGAAATTGACGATAGCAGTGTTAAGTGGATTGATAGTGAAGGCGAAGTTGTTCGCCTTCCTATTGCTACAATAACGACTTTGCTTTTGGGGCCTGGAACAAGTGTAACTCATGAAGCGATTAAGGTCCTCGCTGCCGCAAATTGTAGCGTGTGCTGGGTTGGTGAGGATTCTTTGTTGTTTTATGCTGTTGGCAATTCTCCTACCGCAAATACTCGGAATTTGCGGCGTCAGATGCAGATTTCGTGTGATCCTGAAAAATCTCTTGCGGTTGCAAGACGGATGTATGAACGGCGTTTCCCTGATGAAAATTTAAAAGGCAAGCCTTTAAAAGAAATGATGGGCATGGAAGGATATCGTGTTCGTGCGTTATATGAGAAAAAAGCGAATGAATATGGTGTTGGTTGGCGAGGACGCTCTTTTACACCTGGAAAGATGGAATTGAGCGATGTCACAAACCAAGTGCTGACTGCATCCAATGCCGCATTATATGGAATTTTATGCTCTTGCATCTATTCAATGGGCTATTCTCCACATATAGGTTTTATTCACTCGGGATCACCGTTACCTTTTGTCTATGATATGGCTGATTTGTACAAGGAAGAATTGTGCATAGATTTGGCTTTTAAGATGACATTGGATTTGGCGGGAGAGTACAACAAACATCGGGTATCAGCTGAATTCCGGAAGCGGGTTCTTGATTATAAATTGTTAGAACGTATAGGTCCAGATATTGAGGAAATGCTAGGTAAGTAAATGGTTGTTGTTATCGCAAATGATTTGCCCCCGGCTGTTCGGGGAAGAATGAAGTTATGGTTCGTAGAACCAAGAGCGAACATATTTGTGTCAGGAATTAAGGACTCTGTTGCAAATGATGTCGTCCAATATTTGTTAAAGTCTTGCCCTGCTCAATCAGGGCTTTTAATTTTTCAGCGAATAAATAAGGCTCCCGGATTTAAGATTTGGGGACAGGGTGATCCGAATAAGAAGATAGATGAAATATCGGGTTATCAGCTGATTGTCGAAAAACTCTTAAATCAGTGAAGTACTATATTTTGTGTATTGCCAAGTGTGTAATCACAAAATCTTGGTGTTTTCTCCGCGCAAGCGGAGGTGTTTCTACCGAGCAGGCTCGCGGCAGCGTCGAACACTCGTTTTCTCCGCGCAAGCGGAGGTGTTTCCCTCGCTGTGGACGTGTGTCATATCTATGTTTGGTTTTCTCCGCGCAAGCGGAGGTGTTTCCAGTACGCCGATGACCCTCTGTACCAGTTCTCCGTTTTCTCCGCGCAAGCGGAGGTGTTTCCCTAGCAGCAGCCATGAAGTCGTCGAGGGACGAGTTTTCTCCGCGCAAGCGGAGGTGTTTCCCTGCGTTTTGCTTTCGTGCAAGCGTTTGATGCGTTTTCTCCGCGCAAGCGGAGGTGTTTCTTGCCGAACGAATCCCGGCCAAGGAAGAACCGAGTTTTCTCCGCGCAAGCGGAGGTGTTTCCTGCGCCATTTGGGTGGGCAAAATTTTCCCGGTGTTTTCTCCGCGCAAGCGGAGGTGTTTCTTCCTACTTTGGACACCGTTCGCGTTTGGTTGGGTTTTCTCCGCGCAAGCGGAGGTGTTTCTACGGTTACATTGTGGCTGGTTGGCGTAAGCATGTTTTCTCCGCGCAAGCGGAGGTGTTTGATAAAGGATTTTCCATGATTGACTCAAAAAGATGTTTTCTCCGCGCAAGCGGAGGTGTTTCCGGGGTCGATGCGCTGCGGAGCGGGCAAGGATAGTTTTCTCCGCGCAAGCGGAGGTGTTTCTACGGCAAGCTCGCGGACGCTCTCCTGGAAAACGTTTTCTCCGCGCAAGCGGAGGTGTTTCCACTAAAGGCGATTTCAGGTATGTAGCCAAGTTGTTTTCTCCGCGCAAGCGGAGGTGTTTCTTACGAAGATTACGCAAATCTCGTCCTCGGCAAGTTTTCTCCGCGCAAGCGGAGGTGTTTCTGACCCCGTTAAAAAATGTTATACGTCCTTGATGTTTTCTCCGCGCAAGCGGAGGTGTTTCTCCCTTATCCCGATTGGAAGGTGACAGTTCCGCGTTTTCTCCGCGCAAGCGGAGGTGTTTCTATAATCATGCCTTGATTCAATAATTTGCGGCAGTTTTCTCCGCGCAAGCGGAGATGTTTCTAATGGATGCGGGCTTGACGGGCTGCGTGTGCGGTTTTCTCCGCGCAAGCGGAGGTGTTTCCGGTGCTTGGGTACACTTCTTGCAGGGCAAGAGGTTTTCTCCGCGCAAGCGGAGGTGTTTCTGGGCGACCTATGGCAGCAAGCGGCCTACCTTTGTTTTCTCCGCGCAAGCGGAGGTGTTTCTTCCGCAAGCCATGATCGACCTCCTTTTGGTTGGTTTTCTCCGCGCAAGCGGAGGTGTTTCCAAAATACCGACTAAAGGGATAGAGGACAAAAGGTTTTCTCCGCGCAAGCGGAGGTGTTTCTTGAATGAATCTTTTCCGTCAAGTCAGCCATGCGTTTTCTCCGCGCAAGCGGAGGTGTTTCTGACGATGCGGAACCTTTCGGCATAGCAACGGAGTTTTCTCCGCGCAAGCGGAGGTGTTTCTAAAGTTCTTTTCCGCCTTGTTGCCGTCGGCGTGTTTTCTCCGCGCAAGCGGAGGTGTTTCCGCCGATGGTAAGGTAGCATTTCCGGGTAGTGGGTTTTCTCCGCGCAAGCGGAGGTGTTTTACGATTAAATAAGGAACTGGATAAACTTATTAGTTGCGTCAAGAGATTACTTCGCTCTGCTTGTAATGATAGCTGATACCTTTCGTATTTTATGCGGCATTCAAAAAGGTTTTTTTAAAGTAGAAGTGCACTAAGAACGAATAACCCCAGTGGTTATGTAAAATTTCGTTATACCCCTTGCCAGTTCTTTGAGATTTTGATACATTACCGCTGAACGCATCTCGCTGTTTTAAGGCGAGGTGCGTTTTTGCGTTAAATCGGTTTATCGGTTTTGCAAGAACGCCTCAAACGTTAACAAGCCGTTTTCTGCGGCAAAATGGAGGCTAATATGGCTAAAGAAGTTATCTCTACGAAGCTGGTCCAAGATGCCAAGCAAATCATCGAGACTGCGCGGGAAAATGCGGTCAGGAGCGTTGATTTCTGTCGTGTCCAGATGTACTGGAAACTTGGCAAGCGTATTTTCGAAGAAGAACAGCATGGCAGGAAGCGTGCCGATTACGGGGCGTATATCGTGAAATCGCTTGCAGAAAAGCTGGAAGCAGAGTATGGGAGCGGATTTTCTAAGCGTCAATTAGAATTTTGCCGCCAATTTTTCATTACCTATCCAATTGCGAATACAGTGTGTTCGCAATTGAACTGGTCGCAATATCGTATGTTGATTCAGATTCCTGACCTCGACAAGCGCGAATATTACGAGCTTGAGGCAGTGAACAATTCTTGGAATGGCCGCGAGCTTGAACGCATCCTTGAAGCTCCGCAAGAGGTCATCAAGGATCCGATGATTTTGGAATTCCTTGGGCTGGAAAGTAGCCCCGCCTTTTTATGCATGTAGGCGGATGGAGGAAAGATGAAGAATGTCGGTTTGTTGCCGTCGGGTGAGGGTGACGACGAAAAGAACGAAATCATCGTGTATCAGCCGGAAGGGGGCGAATTTCACATTGAAGTTCGCGTGGACCAGGATACTGTTTGGCTGACGCAGGCACAGATGGCGGAATTGTTCAATACGGACAGAACTTCAATAAATCGGCATATTCGCAACATTTTTCAGACGCAGGAATTGTATGAAAATTCAACTTGTGCAAAAATTGCACAGGTTCGTTTGGAGGGTGGACGGTCCATTAAACGAGTTGTCCCGTATTACAATTTGGATATGATTATTTCTGTGGGTTACAGGGTCAATTCCATTAGCGGCACTCGCTTCCGTCAGTGGGCAAACCGTGTCCTCAAAGAGCACATGTTGAAGGGCTTCAGCGTAAACCAGCGCCTTGTTGCACATGAAAACAGGCTGGAAAACATTGATTCTCGGGTCATTTATCTCGAAAAGCAGGTGGATTTCTTCGTGAAGGCGAACGACGCGGAATCAAACTTGTCTGATTTTGTTTCTCTTCAGTAAACCATTTTGCATTTTTTGCAAATTACAAATTTGGGCAAACCTGTCGGAAATTCCGACAGGTTCAAATCAAGAGCTTCCACAAGGTCTTTGTTGATCATAGTATTGAAATACGAATAACCCGTCTCGTTATGTAAAATTTCGTTATACCCCTTGCCAGTTCTTTGAGATTTTGGTACATTACCGCTGAACGCATCTCGCTGTTTTAAGGCGAGGTGCGTTTTTGCGTTAAATCGGCTTACCGTTTTTGCAAGAACGCCCCAAACGTTAACAAGCCGTTTTTTGCGGCTAAATGGAGGCTAATATGGCTAAAGAAGTTATCTCTACGAGGCTAGTCCAAGATGCCAAGCAAATCATCGAGACTGCGCGGAAAAATGCGGTTAGGAGCGTTGATTTCTGTCGTGTCCAGATGTACTGGAAACTTGGCAAGCGTATTTTCGAAGAAGAACAGCATGGCAAGAAGCGTGCCGATTACGGGGCGTATATCGTGAAATCGCTTGCTGAAAAGCTGGAAGCGGAGTATGGCAGCGGATTTGGTATTCGACAAATTGAACGCATACGTCAATTTTTCCTATTGTATCCAATTGCGTCCGCAGTGCGGACGCAATTGAACTGGTCTCAATATAAGATGCTCATTGCTATTTCTGACCCCGACAAGCGTGAATATTACGAACTTGAGGCTGTGAACAATTCTTGGAATGGCCGCGAGCTTGAACGCATCCTTGAAGCTCCGCAAGAGGTCATCAAGGATCCGATGGTCCTGGAATTTCTTGGGCTGGAAAGTAGCCCCGCCTTTTTGTGCGTGTAGGTGGAGGGAGGAAAGATGAAGAATAGCGGTTTGTTGTCGTCGGGTAAGATTGACGGAGAAAAAGAAATCCTTTCACCAGTCTCCTTTTGTAAATCATTGTAAAATTTTCCGAAAAAACAGTTTAGACCATCTGAAAAAAACGTGTATAGTACAGGACCTCAAAATTAGGCTTTTTCCTAAAAAGATCCTGTCCTGCGGAACTCCTTTCGCGGGTCGTCTCTAGAATATGCAAAAAAGGACCGTTGCTAATGAATAATGTTATCATTGCAGAAAACAATACCCATCCTGAAGACGATATCAATATTGCAAAGGAATTCAACATTATTCTTGATTCTGTTGCAGACGAAAGCAGCTTTACCCATGACCGTTACCTGCGTTTCGCCTTCGCGAATCCGAAGCGCATGGCAGAATTGCTTGAACTCTATGCAAGGCGAAAGCCATCGCTGAGGGAATTTCTTGACACCATCAACATCTCAACGCTGCGTGGCGTCCCCGAAAATTTTTCGAGCGACAAACATGCCGGTTCGGCTGACCTCGTTTTCGAGGCGGATCTGAAAACGGGCGGCAAGGCGGGGCTATTCGTGGGCATTATCGCGGAGCACAAGTCCGATATCGATGATAACGTGATGAGACAGATTTCTGAGTATCACCATCATTTATTTGCCGAGAAGAAGAAGGATGTCCCCGTGGTCGCCTTTATTGTCTATAACGGCGCGGACGGCTGGGATCCGCTCTCAAAGCCGCATTTTGCGGACTATCCCGAATACTACCACGATATCGGCTACCCCTTCAAGGTAGAATTCCTTGACATCGGCCACGATATCGATGACGCTGAATTGAAGTGCTTTTCGCCCATGACCCTTGTCGCGCTCACTTCTTTGAAGTATATTTTTAATGAAGAAAAGTTCACTGTTTCTTTCCGCGAGGCTGCGGCACACCTGCTCAAGCTGGACCGCTCGCCCGAAGGCAGGGACTTTATCAAGCAGTCGCTCTCCTACTTTTTGTGGAGGTGGCCCAACAAGCACAAGGATATCAAGATGGACAGGCCGGAAATTGTAGCGAAGCGTGGATACGAAACCTTTGCGGAGCATTACGTGAACAAGGGGCACGCAGATGCTATCGACATTATGCGCGAGGTGGGCATTTCGCATGAGCAAGTCGCTGAAGTAAAAAAACGACTTGCTGCTTTGAATAAGTAATATCACTCAAATTTTTTTTGAAACCTAGCTTTCATAAGGCTAGGTTTCTTTCTTTGGCTTAAAGAACTGCAATCTCGGCAATAAAAAGATCGTCGAGCTTCTTCTGGAATTCTTCGTCGGTCTTGATTTGTTTAGTTATATTTCCCATTATGCCTTCACGCACTTATGCGGCCATAGACTTAAAGTCGTTCTTTGCCTCGGTGGAATGTATCCTCCGGGGGCTTGACCCGCTTAAGGCGAAGCTCGTGGTGGCCGACGAGAGCCGCACCGAGAAGACGATTTGCCTTGCGGTGACGCCTGCGCTCAAGGCTTACGGGATTCCGGGGCGTGCGCGACTTTTCGAGGTGAACCAGAAGGTGCGCGAGGTGCTGCGCCGTACGGGCGAAAAGGTCGAGTTCACGATTGCGAAACCGCAGATGGCGAAGTATGTGGAGTATTCCACGAAGGTGTACAATGTCTACCTGAAGTACGTGAGTGCCGAAGACATTCATGCGTATTCCATTGACGAATGCTTTTTGGATTTGACGCGCTACTTGAAGCTTTATAAAAAGACGGCACGCGAATTAGTGAAGACGATTATCCAGGATGTTTTCGCGACTACGGGAATAACGGCCACGGGCGGAATCGGGACGAACTTGTACCTTTGCAAGATCGCGATGGACGTGATGGCGAAGCATGCGGATGCCGACGGCGTGCGCATCGCGGAACTGGACGAGATGAGTTACCGCAGGCAGCTTTGGTCGCACAGGCCGCTCACGAGTTTTTGGCAGGTGGGGCGCGGCATTGCGGAGCGCCTGGAAAATTGCAGGCTGAATGCGGGGCGCGGCATTTACACGATGGGCGATATTGCCCGCGTGAGTGTGAAAAATCCTGAAGCGCTGTACAATCTGTTTGGCGTGAATGCGGAGATTCTGATCGACCACGCTTGGGGTTACGAGCCTTGCACGATTGCGGACATCAAGAAGTCAAAGCCGCGGAACAGGAGTACGGGCGAAGGCCAGGTGCTGCAGGATCCGTATCCGTTCGACAAGGCGCGTCTCGTGGTGCGTGAAATGGTCGATACGGTTTCGATGACTTTGATTGCGCACGACCTGGTGACAAATGCGATGGTACTCACGGTGGGTTACGACCGCGAAAATGTGGACAAGGGAATTTACCACGGCGTCACGGTCACGGATTTTTACGGGCGCACGATTCCGAAACCTGCTCATGGCACGGCAAGCATCGGTTATTATACCAGCTCTCAGTCGGTAATTGCCGATGCGGTCATGAAACTTTTCGACCGCATCGTGGACCCGAAGCTGACGGTGCGCCGCCTGAACCTGGTGGCCGCCGACATCGTGGATGCAAGTCACGAACAGTACGACTTGTTCACCGATGTGCAGAAGCAGGAAAAAGAAAAGAAGCGCCTGAAGGCGGAACTCCTGATCAAGAAACGCTTCGGCAAGAATGCGATTGTGAAGGGAATGGATTTGCAAGAAGGCGCCACCACCATTGAACGCAACGGACAAATCGGAGGACACAGGGCTTAGGGGTGTGAGGTCGCTCCCCTTGCAGGGTCGCTTTTTATGATTGATAATTACAAAGACATCATTGATTTGCCGTATCCGCGGAACGACTGGAATTTCATGATGAAGCATCCGCGCATGAAAGTGGAAGACCGCGCAAAGATTTTCCACCCATTTGCGGCGTTGCGCGGGCATGCCGAGGCGCTTGACGCGACGGCCGAACGGAAGCAGGATGCCGTGGCGAACGAATTGACGCTAGACGATCAGGAATTCGGCGCCTAGATTTGCTGTTTCTTTGGGTTATAGTTTAAAGCTATAATTGTAGATACAAAAGTAGTATAAGTCGTAGCCCTTGTGACGGTGGGGCCGCTTTTTTATTTTTGGCACCGTTTATGCGTACTAGTGTTTTTTCAAATGGAATTATTTGGTTCGGTGTCGCGATTTCCGTTTCCGAGATTGAGGCTGGTATCGAGATCGGCTCCGCGGCGGCGAAGGATTCCCTGTGGCTTCCCCTGGTTCTTGGTCACCTTCTAGGTGGCGTGATGCTGTTCTTTGTCGGTCTCATCGGTGCGCGTGTGCGTCTGAACGCCATGGAGACGACGGCTTCGACTTTCGGCAAGTACGGTTCCAAGTTTTTTGCGGCGTTGAATGTGTTCCAGCTGCTTGCGTGGGTGGCCGTGTTGAATGCGCAGGGTGCGTCGGCGCTTTCGGGGCTCAATCTGCCGATTTCTTTCCCGCTGACTTGCGTGATTCTTGCGGTGCTGATTGCGGCGTGGGTCTATGTGGGCCTCAAGCGTTCGGCGAATGTGGCGACGGTCGTGATGGCGGCCCTTGCGGTTTTGCTTGCCGTGCTTTCTGTTAAGTTGTTCGGTATCGCCCCGGCGTCTGGTGCCAAGGCTGCTGCAGTACTTGGTTTTTGGAATGTTTTCGAGATTTCGATTGCCATGCCCATTTCGTGGTTGCCGGTGATTTCCGACTATACCAAGGATGCCGAAAAACCGGTCGGGGCAACGGCGGTTTCTGCGGTGGCGTATTCGCTGGCGAGCCTCTGGATGTATTTTATCGGAATCGAGATTGCGGGAATTGGGGCGAGCAACAACATCGCGCAGGCGATTCTCTTGGCGGGCCTCGGTATCCCGGGAATCGTGATTGTGGTGCTTTCGACGGTGACGACCAACTTCTTGGCGGCGAACTCGGCCGGTGAATCGGCAAAGGCAATTTATGGCAAGCTGAATCCGAAAGTAGCAGGTGTTGTCGTGAGCGTGCTGAGTGCCGTCCTTGCGATTTCGGGAATCATGGATCATTACATCAGTTTCCTTTACCTGATTGCGTCTGTGTTTGCGCCCATGGCTGCCGTGTTGCTGGTTTCGTTCTTCTTTGCGAAGGGGCGTAGCGAAAGTCTCGGCGCCTGGCTCTGGAACTTTTTTGCGTGGCTTGCGGGGTTTGCGGTTTACCAGGTGGCGGAACGCCTGGATTCCGTATTCCTTGGTCCGACACTGATTGCGGTTATTGTTTCGGCAGCGCTAGCCTATGCCCGCGTTCTCAAATTTCTATTTTTGAATGGTCATGCCACAGAAAAAGATAGCGCTCATCAATGATATCACGGGTTTCGGACGCTGCTCGATTGCCGTCATGGCGCCTGTCGTTTCGGCGATGAAGATTCAGGCGGTTGCGGTGCCGACGGCGATCCTTTCGACGCATACGCAGTTCCCCGAATACTATTTTGACGACTACACTCCGAAAATGCGCGACTATATCCAGACCTACAAGAATCTGGACATGTCGTTCGACGCGATTGCGACCGGTTTTTTGGGTTCCGAAGAACAGGTGGATATCGTTATTGATTTTATCAGGACATTCAAGAAACCCGGCGTGTTCACCCTTGTCGACCCGGTGATGGGCGACGACGGACTCCTCTACAAGACCTATACGCCCGCGCTTTCCGAAAAGATGAAGGGCCTGGTTCGTTATGCCGATATCCTGACCCCGAACTTGACGGAACTCTGTGCGTTGACCGGCACGGAATATCGCGACGGCAATTTCAACAACACCGAACTGGAAAACCTTTGCCAGCAGTTGAGCGCCCAGGGGCCCGAACATATCGTGGTGACCGGAATCCATTGCGAAGATAGGCAGATTATGAACTTTGTCTACAGCAAGGGCGAAAAGCCGAAAACGGTCATGGTAGACCGTATCGGTGGCGACCGTAGCGGCACGGGCGATGTAATCAGTGCGGTCATTGCCGGAATGTACTTGAACGGGCACGACTTTTACGACTCGGTCAAGCGTTCGGCCGAATTTGCGTCCAAGTGTGTCGCCTATTGCGAAGAACAGCACGTCCCTACGCATTGGGGACTCAGTGTCGAGATGTTCCTTCGCGACCTCATGGAGGACTGACGATGGTTTTGTATACAGTGACTGGGCATGTGGGAGAGGCCGGCTATCTGGATATCGCGAATAGCGGCGATCTCACTGGCAAGAACATCTATGTGAACATGACGAACCGTTGCCCCTGCAACTGTGTCTTTTGCCTACGTCAGACCAAGAAGATGATGGAAGGCAATTCGCTCTGGCTCAAGGAGGGCGAACCGAGTGTCGACCGGGTGATGGATCTTTTTGCTCCGTACGACCTTTCCGTCATCAATGAACTGATTTTTTGCGGCTACGGCGAACCGCTCGAAAGGGTCGCCGATGTCTGCGAGGTGATTGACCGCCTCAAGTCAAAATACCCGGACCTGAAAGTGCGCGTCAATACGAACGGCCTTGCGAACCTTGTTCACGGTCGCGATATTACGCCGGAGCTTGCGGGCCGTTTCGACACGGTGTCCATTTCGCTGAATGCGCCGGATGCCGAGGAATTCCTCGCGCTCACGCGTTCCAAGTTTGGGATCGGGTCCTTCGAGGCACTCCAGGAGTTTGCTGTCCTCGCGAAACGCCATGTGCCGAACGTGGTCATGACGGTGGTCGAGAAGGTGATGTCCGAAGAAAAAATCGAACTTTGCCGCAAGTTGTGTAATGACCTGGGCGTGACCCTGCGCGTTCGCCCGTTCGAATCGTAATAAATTTTGTTTATTTTACTTGACTGATTAATAGGTTTTGTCTATATTTTATCCCTACAAAAGTAATAGGAAACTAAAAATTTAAATCAAAGGTGGCTACGACCCATGACTCTGCAACAACTCCGCTATGTAATCGGTATCGCCAAGGTGGGCTCCTTTAACAAGGCTGCCGAAAACCTGTTTATTTCGCAACCGTCGCTGACGGCCGCTATCCGCGACCTCGAAGAAGAGATCGGCATCGTGATTTTCAACCGCACGAGCCGCGGTGTGTCGCTTACGCCGGACGGCGAGGAATTCGTGGCCCAGGCGAACCAGCTGTATCACCATTACGAGACTCTCCGTGGCCGTTACGACAAGGCCGTGCAGCAGAAGAAGAAGTTCGCCGTTTCGACGCAGCATTATTCCTTCGCGGTCAAGTCCTTCGTGGAGATGGTGAAAAAGTTCAATATCGACGAATACGAATTCGCCCTCCGCGAGACAAAGACCAAGGACGTCATCGACGACGTGGCAGGCCTCAAGAGCGAAATCGGAATTTTGTACCTGAGCAATTTCAACCGCAAGTACATCAACTACCTGTTCAAGGAACGCGACCTGGAATTCCACCACCTGATCGATTGTAAGGCTTATGCCTACATGTGGAAAAATCATCCACTCGCAACGCGCAAGTCGGTGAACCTGATGGACCTTTCGCAGTACCCCTGCCTTTCTTTTGAACAGAGCGAAAGCGGTAGCTACTACTTTGCCGAAGAGATTTTGAGTACAAACGAATATCACCGTACCATCAAGGCGAACGACCGTGCGACTATACTGAACCTGATGGTGGGCCTGAACGGCTATACGCTCTGCTCGGGTATCATCAGCGAAGAAATCAACGGTTCGGACTATGTGGCGGTCCCCTTCAAGGACGCGAAGGGCGAAGATGACCGTACCATGGAAATCGGCTACGTGGTCAAGAAGAACTTTATGCTCTCGACCATCTGCCGTATCTACATTCGTGAAATGGAAGAGTATCTCCAGAGCTATACAGAATCGCACAAGCAAAGGTAGGCGCGGCTTCGGTGGCGCCCCTTGAGGCGAAGGGGCCGAACATTTTCTACATTGAAATGTAGATGTTGCAGCCCATTCGAAATATCGCGATTCTTGCCCATGTGGATGCCGGAAAGACGACGCTTTCCGAGCGGATTCTTTTTGCGGCCGGCGAGGTGCGCAGGCCAGGCAAGGTCGAGGAAGGGCTCGCGACGATGGACTACCTGCCCGAAGAAAAGGACCGCGGTATCACTATCGAAAGCGGTGTCGCTCATTTCGAGTGGAAAAATACCTGGTTCAACTTTATCGATACGCCGGGGCATGTGGATTTCGGTGCCGAGGTGGATACCGCGCTTACGGCGGTCGAAGGGGCCGTGCTCGTGGTGAGTGCCGCGAGCGGTGTGGAAACGCAGACGGTGGCCGCGTTCCGCAAGTTGCGCGAGGCGGGCGTACGTACTATTTTGTTTGTAAACAAGCTTGACAATCCCGGCTATTCGCTGGACGAGACGCTGATCAATATCGAGGAGGTGCTGGGCGTGCGCCCGGTGCTGATGACGCTCCCCGAATACAGCGGCGGCAAGATGACGGGCGTGCTCGATGTGCTGAGCAGGAGCCGCCTGGTGCATTCAGCGTCCGGCGAGGAGGTCGTGGACGATTCCTGGCCGCAGGCGGGCGAGGTGAGCGGATCGACCGCGAAGCTCGACAAGCATTACGCCGAGGCGGTGGAATTCGCGAGCAACTTTGACGACGAGGTGCTGGGGCTTGCGCTCGAGGGGAAGGCGGTTCCTCCGAAGATGCTCCTGCGCGCCCTCAAGGAACTGGCGAAGAGCGACGATTATGCGCTCTGCTACGCGGGTTCGGCGATGGATGGCTTCGGCGTTCGTAGCCTGGTGACGGCTCTTTCGTTCTTCTTGCCGGATGCGCCCGAGTTTGCCGAAGGCGAGCTCGGGCAGGTGATCCGCTTGCGGCATTTCAAGGGCGTGGGCGAAATTTCGCTTTTCCGTAGCCATGCCGACATGGAGCGCAAGGAGTGGCCCGCGGGTTTCGAGTTTTCGCGGCTCAAGGCGAACTTGCTGCAGCCGGTCGACGAGATCCGTTCGGGCGATATCTATGCCATGCGAACCCCGTTCGAAACCGAATTGGGACAAATCCTCAAAGTGACGCCCGAAGGGCGGAGCGACCCCATACCTCAAAGCGACCAAGGGGAGCGCGCTCATTCCTCTATCCGCGACAGGTACCAGCCCCTGCTGCAGACGCGTATCGAGTGCCTGGGTTCCGAGGATTACCTCCACGTGGAAAAGAGCCTGAATACGCTTAGCCGCATGGATCCGAGTTTCCGCGTGCAGAAAGACGATGGCGGATTCTGGTATTTGCATACGGTGGGCGAGGTGCAGCTGGACGTGCTGCTGGCCCGCCTCAAGCGCGAGTTCGGCTGCGAGGTGCGAGCGGGGGCTCCCGAGGTGCGTTGGCAGGAACGCCTCTGTCATGCGGTGGGGCCGGTAGAGAATACCTTCCAGCTCGGCCCCCATAAGATTTCTATCAAGCTTTCGGCGACACCGCTCGAGGGCGGCGCCCACGACATCCGCCTTTCCGCGGAATTCCTCGAGGCGGCTCCCCGCGAAATTTTGGCGGGTGTGCGCTCTGCGCTCCTGGAATCGACCGAAGTGGGCGTGCTCGGCAAGGGGGCCCTGGTCGGCGTCCGCTTCGAGGTCCACGAATTCTCCTGGACCGAGGGGGCGCTGCCGCCCATGATCAAGAAGGCCTGCGCCGATGCGGTCGTCAAGCTCATCAAACCTGCCGATGTGCAGCTCTACGAACCCATCATGGAACTTTCGCTGGAATGCCCCGTGAATTTTGCGGGGCTCGTGACGGGCGATATCCAGTCCCGCGACGGCAAGGTGAAGGAAATCGGGGGCGACGGCAGGACGCATTTCTTGAAGGCCGATGTCCCGCTGCGCAATATCTTCGGCTATGCCACCGGAGTCCGGAGCATCAGCAAGGGGACTGCCCTCTATAGCATGAAGCTGCTCGGGTACAGGCCCGCGTGATTGCCCTGCATCGTTTTTCTTGCATAATGGGCTCGCGTTAGCGTACCCTCAATTTTTTTTGTTTTTTCTTTTGATAATTAGAAAATAAAAGACGATAAAGTAAGTGTGGTGCGTCTTTTTGTAATTTCCGCTTTCTCCCGTCAAGAATTGAAAGAAAAATTTACAAAAGTACGACTTGCCAGAACTTGGAGAATTTTCTATCATTAATTAATTATGACGTTTAGTTTTATTTCTGTTTCGAGAAAATTGTCAGAAAGTGTCATTGGAAATTGGCTATATTTAAAAGTAGCCGCCAGTATCAAATAAAATAGTTTTTAAAGCGGGCTTTTCGCCTGTTTGGTATAAACCGTTTATCCTTTGGGAGTTCCAAAGGGGTTTTGAATTGTCGTCTTTCAAAAAAAGGAGCACTATGTACAGTCAGGAAGCCCTGTCCCTCATCAAAATCGCCCAGCTCAATCCTGCCGACCGTTCCCAGGTGGTACGCCGCCTTTGGAACATCCACGAAAAGTCCCTGATGAAGTATGCGGTCCGTCTTTCCCGTACCATGGAACCGGATTTCGCCATGCGTGGCATGAACGATGCCGCCCGCCGCGACTTCCTCATGGGCGAAGTCTACGAGACCTTCGACGACGCGGTCATGCTTTATGATCCGTCGCACAAAGCCTCTTTCGTCACTTACCTCTACAACAAGGTCTACTGGAGGTTCCACGACGAAAAGTGCACCAATTCGGAACGCGCCGACCGCGAAGTGTCCTGCGACAAGATGTCGTTCGAAGAGGACATGAGCGAGGACGAAATCCTCTCGATGTGTGCCTACGGTTCCGTCGAAAATGGGGATTTGACAAATGCCGACCTTAATGACGATATAGAGTATAGAATCGAATTGAAGGAATTGATGTCGACGATGTTGGATGCACTGGGCGGTGCCAAGGAACTGCTGGACTTCTGCGAGACGCACCTTGCGACTCTCGAGCGTTGCGACCGCTACGAAGAATCCGAAACGGCGAAGGCTCTGGACTGTACCCGTGCCACGGTCTATAACCGCCTGAAGGCCATCCGCAAGCTCCTTGTAGAGAAGGGCGTCGACAAGGACTTCCGCTACTTCCTGGCGGCTTAATTTCACAGACTGTATAATAAAGAGGGATATGATGAAGAAAGACGATCAGTATTTTAAGAAGGTTTATCAGAACCTTAAGAAGACGGACAAGCGCTCCGGCGCAAGATCGAACAGGCTGGATTTTGCGGACCTCAAGATCCTGGAGTACTGGGTGCGCATTGTCCGTGACAGCCCCGAAAGCTTGAACAAGGAAATTGCCATCCGCCTGGTGAACGAGCCTTACCGCAGCGCCATCGTGGAAGGGTTTATCGAGACTCTCGGCGGCTACATCAAGCCGAAACGCACGGTGGCGAAAAAGAAGAAGCAACCGGTCGAGTTCAGCAATGAACGGGATTGCGATGGAATCGAAGACGAACTCTTTGACGACCTCCTCGATGAAGAAGAGGCATTCGATGATGGCGATGTCGTGATGGATACAGAATATTGCGACAGCCGTTTCTTGAGGCAGATTTGCCGCTATCGTAAGGAAATCAAGCTGGGCGCCCGCGAACAGGTGACTGGGAATCTGCTCAAGACGATAGCCGATGTCGAGCCTTCTTCGATGGCGCCGTTCCTGTACAAGCGCGTGCAGAATGTCATCTGCGAGAACTTCGAGAAGTATGCGCTCAAGATGCTCTCGCGGGGGGTCTCGGAAAACGACCGTGTCTACAAGCGCGTGCAGAAGGTCAAGGAGACCTACCGTCTGAATGACGACGAGACCGAGATGCTCGTGTACATGTGGCTGCACAATCGGGAAGATCTGCAGATCGATTCGGACGGGGAATTCTTTGGTCGCCGCCGCCGTCATTTTGGACCGCCGAACATCACGCAGAGCCTGCTCCGTGAGCTTGCCCGTGCGACCGGCCTCGACCAGGATTACGTTTCGAGTCTTTTGGGCAAGAACGGTACGCTCCGCATGCTCAACCTGTGCGACGACGATCTGGACATTCCCCCGGAGGTGCAGGCCTACCTGAACGGCTACGGCGACAGCACGGGACTCAAGGCGTTCCGTCTTGCCGAACCGGGGACAATCCCGTTTGCGCAGCTGCAGGGCGGAAATCCCGATGCGCAGCTTGCGCTCGACATGGTCAAGAACCATGACTACAAGCATCCGCTGAACATTTTGTTCTACGGTGTGGAAGGTTCCGGAAAGACCGAACTTGCGAAGGCGATTGCGAAGGAAGCCGGACTCCCGCTGTGGGAAGTGAGTATCGATGCCGACAATGCGGAACCGGGACGCCGTATGGAATCGCGCACGCAGAGCCTGATGTATTACCGCGTCCGTGCGGCGATGCTTGCCAACTGGCAGTGCGAACAGGAGCCAGGCATCATCATGATCGACGAGGCGGACCTGGTGCTGAACGGATTCGAGAAGGGGAGCCTGAATCACTTCTTCGAAACGCTGCATACGCCCGTCATCTGGATTACCAATTCCCTGCACTTTACGGAAGGGAGTACCCGTCGCCGCTTCGATTTCTCGATTGCGTTCAAGGGGCTTTCCAAGGACGAACGCCTGAGTATGCTCGATTCCGTACTCAAGGCGCAGTCTGCCGAAACGATGCTTTCGCCCGAAGAAAAGCTGAAGCTCGTGGTGGAATACCCTGCGATGGCCGGCGGGTTTACGCTCGCGACGCAGCGCACGCGTGACCTGCTTGCCTGCGGTGCCGCGACCCAGGCGTACCCGACCATGGCGCGTATCCTGAAGGCGCATACGCAACTTCTCGGAATCAAGAACGGGACGCTTCGCGACGTGGAATGTCACGCTCCGTCGTATTCGCTGGGCGGCCTCAATATCGAGGGCTCCGTCGACGAAATTATGGAGGTCGTGCAGGCTTACGATGCGGTGTGGAAGGGCCTTGACGAAAATTCGGCGCCGAACTCGCTGAACATCCTGCTCTACGGTCCTCCGGGTACCGGCAAGACGGAATTCGTGCGCCATATTGCGCGCACCTTGGGCCGCAACCTCGTGGTGCGCAAGGCGAGCGACCTTCTGGGAATGTTCGTGGGTCAGACGGAAGCGCAGATTGCCGCCGCCTTTGAAGAGGCCGAACGCACCAAGTCGATCCTGTTCTTCGACGAGGCCGACAGTTTCCTGCGCGACCGCAGCGGAGCCATGCAGGGACACGAAGTCTCGAAGGTGAACGAAATCCTCACCCGTATGGAAAGCTTCAAGGGAATCTTCATCGCGGCGACGAACTTCGACAGTTCGCTGGATGCGGCGAGCCGCCGTCGCTTCGCGCTGAAACTCGGGTTCGGCTACCTGAAGCCCGAAGGTGTCCGTCACATGTGGGACGTGTTCTTCCCGACGCTCTCCTGCCCGGATACCGTTGCAAGTCTCCCGATGCTTACGCCGGGCGACTTCAACGCGGTGAATGGCCGTCTGCGTTTCCTGCCCGAAAGTGTGCGCACCGCAAGCCGCATCGAGGCGGAACTCCGCAAGGAGCTGCAGGCGAAGGATGCGCACGCCGGCCGCACCATGGGTTTCTAAACGCGGCGCGTTTAAAACACTTCCTCTCTAAAAAAAATACCGTGCGTCATGCCGGTGTGTTGTGGTAAGGGACCGTGTGGGCGAAAGCCTGCACGGTTTCTTGCTGTTTGACGGCGAACAAAATAAGCCCTCAATAATAATTGAGGGCTTTTATAATTTCGTTGTTATGGCTAGTGATTACGAACGGTTCTTCTTGGCGCGGCGGCGGAAGTGCTCGATGAGCGGGGCGACCGTTTCCTTGAAGTCGTCGTGGGTCTCGATGCGCACGAAGTCGATGGACATGCGCTGGAAGAGTTCCTTGGTCGCCTTGCCCTGGCGCTTTGCCTCGCGGGCGAATGCTTCGCGGAAGGCGGCGTCGCCGGTATCGATCAGGAGCGTTTCGCCGGTTTCGGGATCTTCAAGTTCCACAAGGCCTGCGGGCGGGAGTTCCATTTCACGCGGGTCCACCACCGAGACGGCAAGCACGTCGTGGCGCTTACGGAGAATCTTGAAGGCGTTCTCGAAACCTTCGTCCAAAAAGTCGCTCATCACCACGACGACGGCACGACGATTCAGAATTTTGCCGGCGTACTCGAGCGCCACCTGCGTGTTCGTGCCGTGGTGCTGCGGCTTAAAGTAAAGGATTTCGCGGATGAGCCGCAGCACGTGCTTGCGGCCCTTCTCCGGCGGAATAAAGAGTTCCACCTGGTCGGTGTAAATCAGCAGGCCGACCTTGTCGTTGTTCTTGATGGCGGCAAAGGCGAGGAGCGCGGTCAAGGTCGCCATGACCTCTCCCTTCATCTGCTTGCCGGAACCGAATTCCGAGCTGCTGGACGCGTCGACCATGAGGAGCATGGTCATTTCGCGTTCTTCGATAAACTTCTTTACGTATGGCGTGCCCGTTCGTGCGGTCACGTTCCAGTCGATGGTACGCACGTCGTCGCCCGGCATGTATTCGCGGACCTCGCTGAACTCCATGCCGTTCCCCTTGAACGAACTGTGGTAGGCGCCGGTCATCACGGTGTCGAGCGTGCCGCGAACGGAAAGTTCGATGCGGCTCACGGTCTTCAAAACTTCTTTATCTAGCATTTTCGTGTCGTGCCCTGCTGTCCAGGCCCCTATCGTCTGACGACTTAATGGTGACTGTGCAAGATTAGCCGGGCTTCTCCTATTTTCAATAAGAATATACAAAAGTATGGGGGCGGGGAGTAATCCGCTTATGTTTGTACGGCGGGAACATTAGAAAATGCCGATGGGGTATTCCTTGCCTTCATATAAGCAACGCCCTGATGTAATGTTCGACCTGCTTCACGGAGAGCGCTTTAGCGGCAGTCTCGAAGGTGGCGATGAAATTTTTGCCGAGAATGTAGCCGCTCGCCGCATAGTGGGCAATCTTCTGGACGGTTTTCTCGGCGTAGTCTGGGGCACTCATGAGTCCGAAGTGCTCCCAGATGATTTCTTCGCGGGAACGCTTGTCGAGGCAGGTAAAGTCGGGGTAGAGCGTGCCCCAGCCCTTGACGCTCGTGGGGTATTCGTAGCGGAAGGGGACTCCTGCGCGACTGAGCGCGTCCGCGATGATGACTTCGGACTTGGAGCGGACGCGCACGCCCGTGCCCGTGTAGAATTCGGGAGCGTTGATTTCGAAGGGCTTGCCCGTATAGGGATGATGCAGCCATGCGGCGATAAAGTCTTCGTCAGGTTCGTGCACGGGCGCAACAAGGACGCGGCGGCCCGGATGCAGTTCGGTGTAGGTTGCGTCAAGCGCTCCTGGTCGGTAATCTGCAAGAAACCGGTCGATGGTCGAGATCTGCTTTTTGAGGGCGTCCGCCGCGTCCCTGTTGTAATCGCGCTGGGCAATCGCCTGCGCCTTGCGAATCTCCTTGCGCGGAAGGTAGGTGCCGTTGGGCGCATCGCTTGAGTTGACAATGTAATATTGCGGACGATTGTGGTTTGTTACAACGCGAAGGTTTCCTATTGGAACATGTCTTGGCTTTGGAGGAATTTTAGCGAGCTGCTCACGAAGTAACGAGCGTTGCCTAATCGCCGCAAGAACCAGCGAGTCGTTTTGTGGAGGTGTATATTGTATTCCCATTTTTTTCCTTGTTAAAAAAAGCGCTGATATGTTGTTATGACATACCAAACGCTTGGGAATGCTGCTAATGTACAAAATAATGCAAATTTTGTCAAATGGCGTGTTTTGCCGGTCAAATGATGGCCTGACGCATTCGTGAGTTTTTGGCTCCGGCTAGGTGCCGCGGGCTGCTGGATGTTAATAGAAGTATATAGGGGCGAAAAACGTGGCTTTGCGGGCGATGCTTACATACTGAATTGAAAAAAAGCCGGCTCAGTATGTAAAATTTGAGTGAAGACAGGGAAAAATTGAGGTTTTAGCCCGTTCAAACCAGATTTTGAATCGCAGAACGGTCTTTTTAGAGGACAAAATGTGATTAATTTGTTCGAAAATTACATACTTGGCGTCAGAAAAAGTGGATTCAGTATGTAAGCACTTTTGCAAATTGCATGGAATTACATACTAAAAGCCGCTTTCGAGTCATTTAGTATGTAGCAGAGAGCGGAAGAGGGGGGGGATTGTAGGTCATGGGGAATATTCACCCCCGATTTTTTTCTTTTTATCGCCAAAATCGTAGTTTTGCATCGATTTATGCTCTCGCACCTCGAAAAAATGATTATTTTGTTAGGTGCAAGGCTGAATCACTCAACCAACTAACAGGTAGCTATGTCCGCAAAAGTTACGAGCAGCGACAAGATAGAAGATTTGTTCCCGGAAACATCCATCCGCAAGATTATCACACCGGTGGAACGCCTGATGAAGGTGGAAACGACTGGCGGTATCGTTCTGATCATCATGACGATTGCGGCTCTTTTGTGGGCGAACCTTTCTCCTGAAAGTTACCATCACTTTTGGCATTTGTCCATCGCGATGACGATCGGTAGCTGGGTGGGGTCTGCGGACCTGCACTGGTTCATCAACGACGCGATGATGACGATTTTCTTCTTCAATATCGGTCTCGAAGTCAAGGGCGAGATGACCTACGGCGAGCTCAGGAACCCGAAGGCGGCGAGCCTCCCAATTATTGCCGCGGCGGGCGGTATGCTTTTCCCCGCACTAATCTACTTGACCCTGTGCCCGCACGGGGCAAACAGTGCCGCGCACGGCTGGGGAATCCCGACAGCGACGGATATCGCGTTCGTGGTAGGCTGCATGGCGATTCTTGGAAAGAAGGTGCCGCATGCGCTCCGCGTGATGATCTTGACACTCGCGATTGCCGACGACATCGGCGCGATCCTGGTGATTGCGATCGGCTACCCGAGCGGCGATGGAATCAACTTCCTTGCGCTGGGCGCCGGATTTGCGCTGCTTGCGCTGATCAACGTGCTGTTCCGCATCGGTGTCCGCAACATGCTGTTGCACGGCGTGATCGGCATTGCCGTGTGGGCGTTCTTCGTGAAGAGCGGCGTGCACCCGACCATTGCGGGCGTGCTGCTCGGACTCTCGGTGCCGGCAAAGCCCGTGCTCGCGAAGGGCAAATTGGCCAACTTTGCAGGAAGTATCGGCGGAAAGCTCTCGGGCGAAACGAATGACCGCAACGAACAGTACGAAGTGTTTACTCTGCTGAAGCGCGGCGCCCGTGAAAGTATCTCGATGCAGGAGCGCCTGTTCAAGCCGCTCGTGCCGTGGGTGAACTTCTTCATTATGCCGCTGTTTGCGCTCAGTAACGCCGGCGTTGAAATCAAACTCGGCGGCGTGGAAGTGCCCGTGATGGGTGCGGTGGCGCTGGCATTAATCTTCGGCAAGCCGATCGGCATTTTCCTGTTCAGCCTCTTGGCGGTGAAGATTGGCGTGTCGGTAAAACCGAGCTACAGCTGGAAGGTGCTGTGGGGCGGCGGCATGCTCGCGGGTATCGGATTTACGATGGCGCTCTTTGTGGCAAACCTCGCCTTCGATGTAGGCGACCGCCAGGATTCCGCGAAGCTCGGTATCTTGCTGGGTAGCTTCTGTGCAGCGATCCTCGGCACCATCTACATGAGCATCGTGTCGAAGGCGCATCACGAAGAATAATTCAGAATTCGGATTTCGGAATTCTGAATTAGTAATGTTGCTAGATAATCCTTTAGAATGTCTCATTTCGTCTATATGCTCCGTTGTGCGGGAGACCGCATTTATACGGGGTATGCTGTCGATGTCGAAGCTCGTTTTGAACAACATAAATCCGGCCGGGGTGCAAAGTTCACCAAGGCGTTCCCGCCGGAGTGCATTCTGCGAAAATTTGAATTGAATAGTCACGAAGAGGCTCTCCGCCTGGAAGCGCGCATCAAGAAACTGCCTCGCCCGCAAAAAGAGCTGCTCGCCGCTGGCGACGAAACTTTGGTTGCGGAATTGCTCGCAGGTCTCGGCGAAACCCTTGAAGAATGCCGCGCCCGCAAACGCCGCGAAAAACGAATCAAATCAGGAACTAAATAAAGAAAATATGGTTTGATGAGTGAATTGTCAAAGTGATCGACTTATTTCACAATCAAGTCCACCACGAGCGCGATGGCCATGGCGATGCTGCAAATGCTGATGAAGCGCTGGATGAACTTGTTGCCCTTCTTGCGCTGCAAAAAGCTGCCGAAATAGCCGCCGACCCAGGCGCCGCCGGCCATCAGGGCGGCAATCGCCCAGTCGATTTTCCCGTTAAGTCCAAGCGCGATGGTGCTCACCAGCAGGAACACGTTGGTGAGTGAATTCTTGAGCGCGTTGATCTCTATCGGCGAAAGTCCCGTGTAGCGCGTGAGACCGAAAATTTGTACGAAACCCACGCCGACTTGCACAATACAACCGTAGACGGCGATGGCGAAAAAACCGAGGGCTCCCTTGAGCGTGAGCTTTTCGGGGGGCGCTGCAGGGGGCTTGCCCAGAACATCTTTTCGCAGGTTACTCATGACTACCACAAGGCAGATGACCACGGCGAGAATCGCCTGGAAAAGCTTGTCGCCGATGTGCACCAGGAAACAGGCTCCGACAAGGGCGCCGATCAGCGTAGGGGTGACCAGCTGCAAAAAGAGACGCTTGTTCAGGTAGCCGTGACGCGCCAGGTTGAAGGCGCTGCTGAAGTTTCCGATGATGAGCCCGATGCGGTTCGTGCCGTTAGCCACGGTAGCGGGAAGCCCGAGAAAAATCATCAGCGGAAGGCTCAGTGTTGAACCGCCGCCCGCGATGCTGTTGATAAGGCTCACGACAGCGCCTAGCACGAAATAGGCGGCGTAAAGGGCGATATGTGCGGCATCAAGTTCCATTGCAGCTGTAAATGTAGAAAAATGGATTTCGGCGGAAGGCTTTTCGGCCCTTCGGCAAACTCACTTCGACAAGGCTCGGTGCAGGCTGGGGCCTTGTAAAGTTTATGCTACTCAAAGAATGCGTCGCTGAGTTTTGCGCGGAAGGCGTGGATGCGGTCGGCGTTCGCTTCGCGGTGCGGGTAGGTGAAGTTGCTGAGAAGCACAACGGCGGCGCCCTGGTCGGGGTCGGCGACGATGCTTGCTCCGGTGAATCCGGTCTTTCCGAAGGTGCGTGGCGACACGTGCGTCCCCATGAACTTTTCGCTGTTCAGTTCCCAGCCGAGGGCGGTGCAGGCGTTTTTTGCGGTGGAGTACTTGCTTGCCGAATCGAGTGCAAAGGCGTTTTCGCTCACCATCTTCAAGATGCCTGCAGGGGCGACCCGCGCGCATTCCGTGATGCGGCCCGTTGCACCTTGCGCGCTTTTTTTTGCGCTGTCGGTTGCGTTAGCTGGGCAGCCCGGCACATTCGTGACGCCGTCGTTCAAAATCATCTGTACGAAATTCAGAAGGTCGGGCACGCAGCTGAACATGCCGGCGCTACCCACAGGGAAAAGTTTCCGCAGCACCCAGGCGCTTTCGTCGTGGATTTCTCCGCAGATTTCGCGGCCCCTGAAACTGCAGATTTCCGTCGGCGAAATTTCGCTTTTGGGAATCGGATTCCAGTCACGTGTGAGCGGATCCCAGCCGGAGCGCGTCATGCCGAGCGGAATAAAGAACCGCTCGCGACCCTGCTGCTGCAAGTCCTTGCCCTTGAGCCGCTGCAGGATGATTCCGAGCAGCACGCTGGCGGGGTTGCCGTAGTTGAAGTCTGCGCCGGGAGCCTTTTCGAACTGGTACGTATAAAGTGCGTCGAGGATTCCTTCGGCAGGGAGCGTGCGCAGGGTCTTCATGGGCACGCGGTAGTCGAGGCTATGGGTCAGCAGATGGAATACGCGGATATCTTCGCGGTAGTTTGTCTGTAATTCGGGGATGTAGTCGATGACCTTCGCGTCCACTGACAGCGACCCTTCCAGGATATAGCTCAGCGCAAGTGTAGACGTTGGGCACACCTTGGTAAGGCTTGCGATGTCGAATACCGTTTTTTCGGGCGTGTTGAGTGTCAGAACCTCGCGGTTTCCGTCAGGTAAAATGAACCCGGCGACCGCCTTGTTGAAAATGCCTTCGGTTTCTGCTACCTTGAGCAGGCCTTCCAATTTTTCCCTATTGAACTTCATACCCTTAAAATATAAAACCTTTCCTTAAAATGTCGCGTATTGGGGGGCTAAATCCATCTTATTCGGTTGCGGTCGTTTGCATTTCGTTTTTAAATCTTATATTTTGAAGGTATGCTTTTCCAAAAGATTGAAAAAGATAAAACGCTTTGGCTGCGTTACGGCATTGTCCTTTTGATAGTGTCGATCATTGTCGTGTCGACGGTGTCGTACCTTGTTCGTGCCTATACCGTCCCGGCCAAGGCGAATATCTTGCAGTCGTGTGCCTTCTTGAACAAGAAGGATGCTTTCGCGGTAGAGAACTTCTTGAATCGCGAAGAGTCCGTTTTGAAGATGGCTAGCCGCGTGGCCAATCTGCTGGTGGAGAATCATGGAGTTTCGGGGCAGATCGAGTCGCTGAAGACCCGGACCAGGGAAGAAAATCCCCGCTTTGGCGACCTGTATGGTTTTGTCAACGGAAAGCCGTATGGCAAATATCCTCTGGCGGATTCCGTCAACCCTGCTGGTGAACCGTGGTTCCAGGGGGCCTTGCTCGCCCATGGTGATATTGCACGGATTCCGATTCACAAGGGCAAGGAATCGATGGTCGTCTTGAGCAAGCGACTTTCCGATATGAAAAGCGTTCTTGCGCTGAATGTGAAACTGAGCGCACTGCGAAACTTTGTCAATCCTTGGACATTGCCCAGCATCTGGATGATCATGGATGAGCAGGGACTCATCATTGCGCATAGCAATGTGGCAAACCAGGGGCTCAATTATTCATCCTCCGAATTCTGGAATAATGACGAAAGAAATCTTGCCGACCGGGTCACCTCATCCTCGAATGAAGCCCCGGGCGAAAAACAGTTCCTGCTCAATTACGATGGTGTCGACTACCAGGTTTTTTCTACACCGATCAAAGGCGGTTGGTTCATGGTCCGGATGGTTGAAAATAAAGTGCTGTGGAACGAAATGTACTGGAACGTTTTCAAGGGAATAGCCGTTGTCGTGTTGCTGTATGTACTGATGATTCTGTTGATGTCGCTCAGCTTGATGAACCGATTCAGGGCGATTCGTGTAAGCCAGGCGAAAAGCGGATTCTTGACTAATATGAGTCGTGAAATCCGCACTTCGATAACGGGGCTGCTCGGCATGAATTCTATCGTGATGAAGGAAGTCCGGGATGACGGGCTCAAGGAATACCTGAAGAATATCCAGAATACGGGACAGGGTATATTGTCGCTTGTGAATGACGTCCTGGATGTCTGCAGGATTGAATCGGGTAAGATGAGCATCGTCTCAATGGAGTACGACATCTTTTCGGTGCTGGCGGACTGTTACAGCGCTAACGAACTGAAAGCGTCGGCAAAGAAGTTGCGCTTTACGGTGGACTGCAATCCGGATATCCCGTCGAGCCTGTGGGGCGACGAGAACCGTATACGCCAGATTATCAACAACCTGCTTTCGAATGCGATCAAGTTTACCGAAGTGGGCGAGGTCACCTTGCTGGTGAATTACGAGAACCTTCCTCCAGTGGGAACGCTGAAATCCGACGAGTACGTGATGCTTTCGTTTACGGTCAAGGATACGGGAACCGGCATCAAGAAAGACGAGCTGGGCTTGATTTTCAATAAATTTGCTTCGCAGAATATGGATGATCCCTCCGAAGGAATTGGTCTCGGCCTGTGCTTGACCAAGGAACTCGTAGAAAAGTGCGGGGGCCAAATTACGGTGAACAGCCGCCTGGGAGAGGGCTCCTCCTTTACGGTCAGGATTCCGCAGCTCGTGCTGAATATCGAACCGATGGGCGATTTTGCCCTGAGGTACAATGGCCTTGGCCGCAAGAGGGGCGACTTTTCGGGGATTTTCCTTGCCCCCGAGGCGCGCATCCTGATCGTGGACGATGTCGAGCAGAATCTCAAGGTGCTCCGTGGGTTCTTGCGGCGATTCAAGGTTCAGGTGGACGTGGCGGTGAGCGGCGCGCAGTGCCTGAAGCTTGCGCAGTCCAAACATTACGACTTGATTTTCCTGGATCACATGATGCCGGTGATGGATGGCGTGGAAACGTATCGCAGGTTGAAATCCCTGGACAACTTCATCAACAAGGATACGCCGGTCATCGCGCTCACTTCGGAAGGTTCCAACGAAGTCAGCGAATCTTTCCTGGTGATGGGTTTTGCCGATTATCTGCCCAAGCCGATCAAGGAGCGTGACTTGCAGCGGGCGCTCAAGTGGTATTTGCCGAAGCAGCTTGTCCTTTCGGGCGAAGACATCCAGGAGGTCGCCGGTGCCCAAACTTCTGTCGACACGATACAGCTCCCCATGCCCGCACCGACCTATAATGACGAAATTGAACTTCTGCAGGTGACGGTGAATCCCTACGAAAAGCTCGCGCCCTTCAAGGATTGCCTGGATATCAAGGCCGGCCTGGAATACTGTGCCGATGACAGCGATATCTATATCGAAATGTTGCAGGAATTCATCGCATCTCCGCTTCACCGCAATGTGGAAACCTGTTTCAGGAACGAGGACTGGGAAAACTACATTTTCTATATGCACGTCCTCTGTGATTCCTCGTCGGCAATCGGTGCCGTCAGCATGGCGGAGAAATTCCAGAATCTTGAAAACGCCTGTCGGGAATCCCGTATGAACATAGTCCGTGAAAATCACGACCTGGTGATGGCCTTGCATGCAGAACTGGTTCGCAATATCCAGAAGGGGTTGGAAGGATGATTAGGTGGCTAATCACATTGTCGATCGTGGTGTCTGCGATCATTGTGGCGGTTATAGTCGTGTACGATTATGATTCCGATGGCAAGGATTCGCGGAAAAATGTGTGTGTTGCCATGATCATGAGGGGCGTCTGTAATGATCACAGCTGGAACGAGTCGCATTGTAAGGCCATAGAGAAAGTGGCTCAACGCCTAAACCTGAAAGTGGCGTATTACGAAAATACTCCACCCGATTCCACGGCGTACAACAATATGGAAAAGGCGATTGCCGATGGCGCCGAAATCGTGATTGCGAACTCGTTTGATTTCGGTGCGGCTGCGATGTCGGTTGCCAAGAAACATCCGAAGGTCAAGTTCCTGCATGCGGCGGGGGTGCGGTCGGGGGCGAACCTGTTGACTTATTATGGACGCATCTACCAGATACGCTATCTTTCGGGAATCGTGGCTGGACTTAAGACCAAGACGAACGAAATCGGTTATTTGGCTTCCTTCAAAATTTCCGAGGTGGTCCGCGGGCTGGATGCGTTTGCGCTCGGGGTCCAGAAGGTGAATCCGCAGGCGAAGGTATTTGTGAACTGGACGCATTCCTGGTCAGATGAATCGATGTCGGCAGAAGCGACGCATAGCTTGCTGAGGGCGCACAATATAGACGTGCTGACGGTGCATCTGGATGCCCTTTCCCCGTATGAAATCGCCGACGAGAAGGGAATCTGGATTGTGGGTTACAATATGGACAATTCCTCGTATTTCCCGAATCATTTCTTGACCGCTCCTGTATGGCACTGGGAAAATTTTTACGAGTCGCGGATTCGCGACATCTTGTCCGGCAACTTTGTTTCGGGAAGGTCCTGGCTCGGGATGGAAAGTGGCGTGGTGGATCTTGCTCCGCTGTCGGCCCATGTTGACGAAGAAATTTCTAAGAAAGTGGCCCATGAAAGGGAAATGCTTGCTAAGAATCGCTACGATGTGTTCTGGGGACCGATTGTCGACAGTCACGGAAACGTTCGCGTAGAAAAGGGCGAATGCATTTCCGACGAAGATTTGCTTGAACATTTTGACTGGTATGTCAAGGGAGTTTACGATGGAATTAAATCCCAGAAGTACTAAGGTCAATATAGAGCTGGTGGTCTGGATGGCCATCGTCGTTTTCGCCCTCTGCATTGTTTGCATTTTGTTGAGGGTGAAACTGGAAAGTTTTTTGGACCAGTATGAAGCCCGGCAGGTCTTGCAGAAGTCGACTCTTGTCGCTGAACTCGCGAACGAGAATTTCCGTGTCCGTCTAAATGCGCTGGAAGGCATGGCGCGGCATATCGAGAGGCATTCCGACCTGGGAGGAGGCGTTGTCAGCCTGGATCTCGATATCAAGAACTACAATTACGGCCTGCTGTCGCTCGGTGACGGTTATTTCGAGGGAGACACGTTGACTGGGGTGACCATGGATGAATTTGGTTGCCTGGCCGAAGCGTTGCACGGCGCGAAGACTTTCTGCTACCGTCAGGGAAAGGGCCTGCTTTTTGCGGTCCCTGTCTACCATAATCGAAATATCCGCAATATCCTTTACAAGCTGTATCGTGAAAAGGGGGTGGATGATTTCTTTGATGACAACTGCATCTCCGAAAGATGCTACATGGTGGTGCTGGATAGTAGCGACCATCCTGTCATTGAGTCCAAGAGAGGCAACTGGAAAAACGATTCCGGCTGGCGTGAGTTGGATTACACGAGGATTTATGAACGGCTGAATCTGCGCGACCGCTGGACGGGAGCCATGGTTGTCAGTGAAAATGTGGGCGGTGAACTCTACTATTTCTACCGTGCGAAACTCGGCTACCGTGGATTCTCTCTCGTGGGGATGGAGCCGAAATCCAAGGTTGGCGCCGGGCTTAACCGGATTCCGTTCCTGGTATTCTGTGTCGTCGGAATGCTGGTTGTTCTTTTCGTGTTGGGGATATTCGCCTGCTTTTTTATAGATCGTAAACGGAGGGAACGGCACCGGCAACGCAAGGAAGCCGATCCTGTTGATGACCCGTATCAGGAACGGCTTTCGCTTTTGCGCAATGCGGGAACCGAGATGCGAGCCCCCTTGTCGAGTATCCTCGCGATGAATTCGGTGATTGCCAAGGAAAATCATGACCCCGCCTTGAAGGATTATACCCGAAATATTTCTGGTGCCGGGCAGTGGCTGCTTTCTCTTGCGGATGACCTGGAAGATATCGCGAAGGTTGACTTGAATTCGTTGGAAATTACGTCGACGGAATACGACCTGTTCGCGGTACTTAGCGGTTGCTTGACGGCGGCGGATAGCGTGAACAAGACGAAAAATTTTGAGCTGAAGGTCAATAGCCGAATACCGTCGCGGTTGTTTGGAGACGAAATCCGTGTCCGGCAGATTCTGGGCAATATCTTCTTCAATGCCGAAAAGTTCTCGTCGGGGGCGGTGGCGGATATCTTCGTCGATTACGAACGCGTTACCGAGGACGGCGAATGGGACGGCCGCAATATCAACTTGATTATCAAGGTCCCTGATTCGGGTAGCGGCTGGACGGGAATTGGATTGACTCTGGTGAGGCGGTTAGTTCTCTTGATGCAGGGGGAATTGAAGCTGAACGCCTTGCTGGACGACAAGCCCGCCTTTATGATTGTCTTGCCACAACAGGTTGTGAGAAACGAGCCTGTAGGGGATTTCAAGCGGCGTTACGACGAGTTGCAATTGTCGTCGCGGAACAGCACACGGTATTTCTGTGCACCGACGGCGTCTGTCCTCGCGGTCGATTCCATGCTCATGAATCTGCGCGTGATGGGAGGTATGCTCAAGGAAACGGAAATCCACATGGATGCAGTGGATAACGGGATGGAAGCGCTCGAAAAGTTCAAGCGGAAGCATTACGATATCGTGTTCCTGGACCACGCGATGCCCGTGATCGACGGAATGGATCTTTTCACGATGATGAGCGGCCTCGCGGACCACCCGAACAAGGATACTCCCATCGTGATGCTGACGGCGAACAGCGAGACGATTGCAAGGGAGGTGTGCAAGAAGATCGGGTACGCCGATTTCTTGACGGAGCCTGTCCGTGAGGAATCGTTGTTTGCGATGCTCCTGAAATTCCTGCCGAAGGATATGGTGCAGTGGTTCGATGTTGTCCCCGAAGAAGAAGTCAGGGATGAAGAACTGCAGGAGGATACTCCTGTCGCTCCTCCGCGTAAGCGGCCGGAAGTTTTGGCGACGGCGACACCGGAAACGCCGATGCTTCCGGACGACCTGGAAAACCTGATGACGACAGGTTTGGTCGATGTGCTCATTGGATTGGAATGTTGCCAGATGAACGAGGCGATTTACCGTAAGAGACTGATGGATTTTTCGTCGTACCACGCGGATGTTATCTTGAATTCTTACTTCAAGGCAGAAGATTTCGAGAATTACCGCTTGCTGGTGCGTTCGCTGAAGAGCAAGGCACTGTATATCGGTGCGGTGGAAATATCGAGTATCAGCAAGACGCTGGAATTCGCTTGCAACGAAGGCGACTATGATTTTGTCCGTAATCGTCATGGCGAGCTGATGCAGAAATATCGCCAGCTGATGCAAATCTTCAAGGAGCTTTTCTGATGGAAGAACAGATCGACGTATTGAATGCAGACGGGACTCCGGCGGGTTTCTCTTGCGGACGCGGCAAGGTGCATGCCGAGGGCCTTTGGCACCGGACGGTGCATATCTGGGCGTTCGATTCGAACAGGCGTATCCTGTTCCAGCTGCGGAGCCGCGTCAAGGAAAATAATCCGGGGCTTCTCGATACGAGCTGTGCCGGGCACATTTCGGCAGGGGATTCCAGCGTGAACGCCGCCGTGCGCGAACTCCGGGAAGAACTGGGCGTGCACAAGAGTTCGCGCGACCTCGAATATCTATTCGAGGCCAAGCACGAAAGCGTGCTTAACGGCGGCTCCTACCTCGACAACGAGTACTACGACGTCTACCGTATTACGCTTTCCGACGACGAGATAAAGTCACTCGTGCCGCAACCGGGCGAAGTGGACGGCTTCGTGTGGATGACCCGCGAGGAATTCTTCGCGAAGCACAAGCTGCATCCCGAAAAATTCGTGGAACATCCGAAGGATTACTGCTGGCTTGAGGAGAATGCCTGATGTCGAAGGCGATTGCCGGGCACCGTTACCGCCACTACAAGAAAGAGACGATGCTCTATACCGTGGTGTCCGCCGATGCGCTTGACTGCGAGTCGGTGAAGCCGCTGGTCGTTTACCGTAGCGAGTACGAAACCCCCGACCACCCGAAGGGAACGCTTTGGGTGCGCGACCGTAACGATTTTGAAAGTAAAGTCCTGCTGCCCGACGGCTCGACCATGGACCGCTTCACCGAAATATGAAAAAAAGTGTATTGCAGGACGCCTAAAATTTCTAACTTTTAGCGAAACAGAATCCCTTTTCGACAAGGAGTCTTTATGGGCGGCTTTTGCGGTGTTGTTTCTAAAGAAGACTGTGTAAGTGATCTCTTTTTTGGAACCGACTACCATTCACATCTTGGAACCCACCGTGGCGGTATGGCAGTCTTGAATCCGAGCGGTAAATTCCATCGTTCGATTCACAATATCCAGAACACCCCGTTCCGCAGCAAGTTTGAACACGACCTCGCCGCGTTTTCGGGCAAGGTGGGTATCGGTGTCATTTCCGATACGGATCCGCAGCCGCTCGTGATGACCTCCAAGCTGGGCACGTTTGCCTTTGTTACCGTCGGTCTCATCTCGAATATCGAGGACCTGAAGAACGAACTCTTCAAGAACAACTGCATGCAGCTCCAGTATTCGACGACCAGCGGAATGGTTGGCCCGACCGAAGTGGTGTCGGCGCTGATTGCCACGCGCGATTCGATTGTGGATGGCCTCAAGTATGTCCACGAAAAGGTAAAGGGCAGCTGCTCGGTGCTCCTGATGGACAGCGAAGGAAAGTTCTACGCAAGCCGCGACAAGTGGGGCCGCACGCCGATCGTTCTCGGCAAGAAGGACGGCTCGATGATTGCCGTGCAGGAAAGCTGCGCACTCCACAACCTCGGTTACGACTATGTCCGCGACATGGGCCCCGGTGAAATTGTCGAACTCACTCCGGATGGCGACAAGACACTCGTCGCTCCTGGCAAGAAGATGGCCATCTGCTCCTTCCTCTGGGTCTACTACGGTTATCCCGCTTCCAGCTACGAAGGCCGCAATGTCGAAATGACGCGCTACCGCTGCGGTTCCGCTCTCGCCAAGAGAACGCCGACCGAAGCCGATGCCGCCTGCGGTATTCCTGATTCCGGCACCTCTCACGCATTAGGTTATGCGCACGAGGCCGGCATCAAGTTTGCACGCCCCTTTGTCAAGTATACGCCGACCTGGGCCCGCTCCTTTATGCCGCAGGACCAGAAGCAGCGCGAACGCGTCGCCTCGATGAAGCTTATCCCGATTCCGGGGCTCATCAAGGACCGTCGTCTTGTGTTCTGCGACGACTCCATCGTGCGTGGCACGCAGCTCGGAAAGCAGGCCCTGAAGCTCTATTCTCTCGGCTGTAAGGAAACGCACATGCGTATCGCCTGTCCGCCGCTGGTTTACCCCTGCAAGTTCATCAACTTCTCCCGTTCCAAGAACGAGTACGACTTGATTACGCGTCGCTACATCCGCGACAAGGAAGGCGAAAATGCCGACATCGAAAAGTACACGAACCCGGATGGCGAAGAATACAAGGGAATGGTCGAATACATCCGTCAGAAACTCAACCTGACGACGCTCGCCTTCCAGCGCATCGACGATGTTATCGCGGCCATCGGTCTCCCCGAAGACCAGCTCTGCACCTACTGCTGGAGCGGCAAGGACTTCGCCGAGACGGGGGACTGCTACCATTGTCCCTGCCACTGCGGCGAAAATTCGGACAAGAAGGACAAGGAATAGCCAGTCCTCTTTCCCGTTTTTATAAGGTTTTGCCCGGTTCAAAGCCGGGCATTTCCTTTTTTTATTTCCGCTTGATTATTTCCGTTTGAATTGCGCGAGGACTATCCCTGCGACAATGGCGAGTGCACCTGCGATGGCGACGGCCGTGATATGCTCGCCGAGTGTGATGGCCGCGGTAACGGTCGTAATCAGCGGGATGGCGTAGGCATAATTGGAGGCGAGTACGGTTCCGATTTGTTTTAATACTTTATTCCAAATAAGGTAGCCGAACAGCGAAGAAAATACCGTGAGGCAGAGGAAATTGAGCGCAACGACGGGCTCCGCGAAATTCTGCCATGGAATCTCGCGCCCCTCGATAAGCATGATGAAAAGCGAGGTGATGCTTCCGTAAAAGAACATCTTTCGCGTGATGAACAGTGCGGAGTACTTATCGTTCAGCTGCCGCACCACAAGAGAATAGACGGCCCACATGATTGCGCCTCCGAACGCGATGAAGTCTCCGACGGGAGAAAGCTTGAGGACGAATTTTCCGTTCAGCACGACGAGTACCATGCCGGTGAAGGTTAGGAGACATCCTAGAATTTGTCGCTTGCCGAGGCGTTCGCTCTTGTAGAAGATTCCGCCGAAAATCATGGTCAGGAGTGCGCTGGAACAGACGATGAGCGAGACGTTGCTTGTGGGCGAAAGCGTAAGGGCCGTGTTCTCGGTCCAGAAATAGAGCGTGCATCCGGTAATGCCGCAAATAAACAGGAGGAGTTCGTGCTTCCAGCTTTCGCAACGGAACTGGCGGTGCCTTGCCGCAAGGAGTATCAGGTAGGTGACGGCGAAACGTAGCGCGAAAATCTGTACCGCCGAAAAACCGTGGTTCAAAAGAACCTTGGTGCTCACGAAACTTGTGCCCCAGAACGTGATGGTGACGATGGCGAGCAAGTGCCACGGCGCCGTACCATGGAGAAGTCTCGGGGTGTAGTTTTTGCTAAGGGGGAGCATCGAGCGCAAATATAGAAACCGCTTGGAGAAGTTGGACTTTTCTGATCGGGGATATTTCGCGCAAAAAAGTGGGCTTTTTAGTTCGTGTTATAGCTTTTTGTTATGGCTACCTATAAGTTTGACCTAATAACGGGGTGTTTTTTTACATTTTTTTTCTTTGGTTATCACTTTTTTATAGACTTGGTTATAGGATCTATCTATATTGAATTTCATAAAAATTTTAGGAAAAAGGATAAGGAAATGTCCAAGATCGAAACTTTGTGCGTCCAGGGCGGCTGGCAGCCGAAAAACGGCGACCCCCGCGTCCTCCCCATCTACCAGAGCACCACTTTCAAGTACGAGTCCAGCAACGCCATGGCCGACCTGTTTGACCTGAAGGCTAGCGGCTACTTCTACACGCGCCTGCAGAACCCGACTAACGATGCCGTGGCATCCAAGATTGCGGCCATGGAAGGCGGTGTCGCTGCGATGCTCACGAGTTCCGGTCAGGCAGCGAACTTCTTCGCCGTGTTCAACATCTGCGAGGCGGGCGACCACTTCATCAGCACCAGCGCCATTTACGGCGGTACCAGCAACCTCTTTAGCGTCACCATGAAGAAGCTGGGCATCGAATGCACATTCGTGGACCAGGATGCTAGCGACGAGGAAATCGAGAAGGCCTTCCGCCCGAACACCAAGTGCTTCTTCGGCGAGACGGTTGCAAACCCGGCCGGCAAGATTCTGGACCTGGAGCGCTTCGCGAAGCTTGCCCACAAGCACGGCGTGCCGATGATTGTGGACAACACGTTCCCGACTCCGATTCTCTGCCGCCCGATCGAATTCGGCGTTGACATCGTGACCCATTCCACCACCAAGTACATGGACGGTCACGCCATGGCCGTGGGTGGCTGCATTGTGGATAGCGGAAACTTCGACTGGGAAGCCCATCACGACAAGTTCAAGGGCCTCACCGAACCGGATCCGAGCTACCACGGCCTTGCCTACACGAAGGCTTTCGGCAAGGGCGCCTTCATCACGAAGGCTACGGCACAGCTCATGCGCGACCTCGGCAGCATCCAGGCTCCGCAGAATGCGTTCCTGTTGAACGTTGGCCTTGAAACGCTCCACCTGCGCATGCCGCGCCACTGCGAAAACGCTCTCGCCTGTGCGAAGTTCCTGCAGAACCACCCGAAGGTGGCCTGGGTCGACTACGCGGGCCTCGAGGGCAACAAGTACCACGAACTTGCTAAGAAGCAGTTCAAGGGTGGCCTCCCGTGCGGCGTTCTCACCTTCGGTATCAAGGGTGGCCGTGAAAAGAGCATCCAGTTCATGGACAACCTCAAGATGATTTGCATCGTGACCCACGTGGCCGACGCCCGCAGCTGCGTGCTGCACCCGGCAAGCCACACGCACCGTCAGCTCAGCGACGAACAGCTCATCGAAGCAGGCGTCGCGCCTGACCTGATCCGCTTCAGCGTGGGTATCGAGAATGTCGAAGACATTATCGCCGACCTTACGCAGGCTTTGGACAAAGTGTAAGTTTTTTATATAAAATAAATTCAAGGGTACCCCTTGTCAAGGGGTACCCTTTATTGTAACTTTATCCGCAAAAAGTGTTTTGAGGGTTAGGAGTCCATCAAACACCTCGGGGAGTTCTGCCACGCAAGTGGTGGGACTCCCTTAGGGGTGTATTTTTATTTTCCGCGGCGCATGGAACTGAATTGCACCGGGGAGTTTTGGCGTTTATCGCCGTTGTTTCGCGTGTTGTTGCGAGAATCGCGATTCTTGTTTCCGCCGCGGTCGTTGTAGAATTTGCGATCGCTATGGAAACTCTTGCGCTGCTCGCCGTTGCCGAAATTACTGTTGCGGTTGTCGTCACGGAAGTCGCGGCGTTCGCGGTTGTCTTCGCGGCGGCCTTCGCGGCGGCCTTCGCGGTTGTTTCCGCGGTTTTCACGAGAATCGCCGCCGTTGTTTCCGCTGTTACCGAATTGTGCGGCGCGGCGTTCCTTGCGGGCGGAGTTTTCCCAGCGACCCTTGTCGCCGGATTTCTGCGGCACAATAGTGACGGCACGCTGCTCGCGTTTCTGCTGTTCGCGCTCGCGGTAGACTTCGTTTTCTTCGCGTTCCTTGCTCGGGTAGAATTCCTTGCCTTCAGCCTTTGCGCTGCGGCTTAGGAGCAGTCGGCCAATCTTGCCGAGTTTCAGGCGCTCGAGTGTGGCGCGAATCTGCGGGCGGTTTTCGGGAATGTACCAGAAGAAGAACTGGCGCTGACTCCGCTTCTGTTCCGGTGTTTTCGCCACGTAAAGCGGCTTGCCGTCCGGCGTCATTTCGCTGTAGAACATCTCGGTCGCAATCGTCATCGGTGTCGGCGTAAAGTCCTGCACCTGTTCCAGCTGGAATCCGAGCTGCTTTGTCTCGAGTGCAAGTTCCGCCATGTCGGCCTCGGTACATCCGGGGTGGCTACTGATAAAGTAAGGAATAATCTGCTGGCGCTTTCCGATGCGCTTGCATTCGTCGTCAAAGAATTCCTTGAACTTGTGGAACAAGGTAAAGCTCGGCTTGCGCATCAGCTTGAGCACTGCATCGCTGGTATGTTCCGGGGCCACCTTCAGGCGCCCGCTCACATGATAGTCAATCAGTTCGCGGGCGTATTCTTCGTGGTCGCGGATCAGTTCCTGGTCGTCGGTTTCCTGCAGTAGCATGTCGTAACGCACGCCGCTTCCGATAAACAGGTGCTTCACCTTCGGGTGGTTGCGCACTTCGCGATAAAGTTCCAGGAGCTCGTGGTGATGCGTGTCCATGTTGTCGCAGACTTTCGGCGTGAGGCAACTGGGGCGTGCGCACTTTTGGCAACGGCTCGGGTCCTTGCCGCGCATGTTGTACATATTGGCGCTCGGGCCGCCCAAGTCGGTGATGGTGCCGGCGAATCCGTCCATCTTCGTAATCAAATCGACTTCGCGCAGAATGCTTTCGCGGCTACGGCTCGCGATGAATTTGCCCTGGTGCGCGTTGATGGCGCAAAAACTGCAACCGCCAAAACAGCCGCGGTGCGTGTTGATGCTGAACTTAATCATATCGAACGCAGGCACGTTGCCGCGTTTCTTGTAACGCGGGTGCGGTTCGCGGGCGTAGAGGTATTCAAAGCTCTCGTCGAGTTCGCCGTATTCCAGCGGCGGGTACGCGGGGTTAATCACCACGGTCTGTTCTGCGACATCCTGCAGAATGCGGCGCTGGAACCATTTGTTGCATTCAATGTCCACCTTGCGACAGTTGTCAATCTGATTGCGCTTATTGGCAAGGCAATCTTCGTAGCTTGCGAGGCGCAAGTCTTCCCATTGCTTGGTCGTCGGGATTTGCCCCTTGGGCGCCAGGTAGGCCGTCTGCGGCACGGAATGCAGGCTCGAAAACGGTACGCCCTTCTTCAAGAGTCGCACGATTTCCTTGAGCGGCTTTTCGCCCATGCCGTACACGAGAATGTCTGCCTGCGTATCGAAAAGAATGCTCGGCTTGAGTCTGTCGCTCCAGTAGTCGTAATGCGTCACGCGGCGCAGGCTCGATTCAAGCCCGCCAATCAGCAGCGGAACATCGGGGTAGAGTTTCTTTAAAATCTTCGCGTACGTGTAAGTCGCGTAATCCGGGCGGAAACCCGCCTTGTTTCCTGGCGTAAAGGCGTCGTCGCTGCGGAGGCGTTTTGCCGCGGTGTAGTGGTTCACCATGCTGTCCATGCCGCTAGAAATCGCGAAGAACATACGCGGTTTGCCAAGCTTCTTGAAGTCGCGCAAGTCATCGCGCCAGTTCGGCTGCGGGAGTATTGCCACGCGCAAACCTTCGTGCTCGAAAAGGCGACCGACTACGGCATGCCCAAAACACGGGTGGTCCACGTAGGCGTCCGCGCTGATGATAATCACATCGACATAGTCCCAGCCGAGTTCCTCCAGGTCTTCTTTGCAGATGGGTAAAAAGCGCGGATCGTACATAATCTGCAATTTAGAAAAAAATGCATAGTTGGTAGAGCTTAGACGCTTCGCGTGTAGAACTTAGATAGGTGGCAACTAATGAAACTTATAGATGGGAGAGGGTTCTTAGCTCTAAGTTCTAAGTCCTGAGATCTGAATTCAATTGTCTTTCTTTCTACATTTTCTTCCATGAAACCTTTAAGCAATCGTACGGAACATTTCACGGAATCGGTCATTCGTCACATGACGCGCATCGCGAACGCTTGCGGCGCCATCAACCTTTCGCAGGGTTTCCCGGATTTTGACCCGCCCAAGGCCTTGCAAGACCGCCTGGCCGAAGTCGCCCACACGGGTCCGCACCAGTACGCGATTACGATTGGCGCTCAGAATTTCCGCGAGGCGCTTTCCAAGAAGCAGGAGCATTTCAGCGGACTCCGTTACGACCCGCAAACCGAAATGGTCATCACTTGCGGCAGTACCGAAGCCATGATGATTACGATGATGTCGGTCTGCAATCCGGGCGACAAGGTGGTCATCTTCTCGCCGTTCTACGAAAACTACACTGCCGATACGATTCTGAGTGGGGCGACTCCGATTTACGTGCCGCTCGATCCGCACGATTTTACCTTTGACGCAAACGTTCTCGAAGATGCCATGAAACAGCCGGGCGTGAAGGCTCTGGTGCTTTGCAATCCGTCGAACCCGAGCGGAAAAGTCTTTACCCGCGAAGAACTGCAGATTATCGCCGACCTCGCCATCAAATATGATTTGTATGTAATCACCGATGAAGTCTACGAACACATCGTCTTTGCACCGCACCGTCATACTTATATTGCGACGCTCCCGGGTATGCGTGAACGCACCATCGAGTGTTCCAGTCTTTCCAAGAGCTATTCCATTACGGGCTGGCGCTTGGGCTACGTGCTCGCTGCCGAACCCGTCATGAACAACATCAAGAAAATTCATGACTTCACGGTGGTGGGGGCCGCTTCGCCGCTGCAAGAAACCGCACTCACTGCGCTTAACTTTGGCGACGATTACTACGCGGAACTGCAGGCGCATTACACGCACATGAAGGAAATTTTCACCGGCGGCCTGCGCAATCTGGGCTTCAAGTTCACCGAGCCGCAGGGCACGTACTTCGTGATGATGGATATCAGCGAATTCGGCTACAAGTCCGATGACCAGTTCTGTATCGACCTTGCGCAAAAAGTGGGCGTCGCCGCAGTACCTGGCTCCAGCTTCTTCCGCGAACCGGTGAATCACCTGATCCGCTTCCATTTCGCCAAGAAAGACGAAACCCTCTACGACGCGCTTAACCGTCTGGAAAGTCTGAGAAAGAAACTGAAATTGTAGGAAGTAGACAGTGGTTAAGGATGTGTAATGTGAAATGTGTGATGTGGAATTGTTCATTTTTCATTAGTCATTTCACATTCCACATTGTGCCTGTGTCGTCCTGAGCTATACGAAACTTGGCAACTTGTTGCCTTAGTTGAGTTATCCTCTATGTGGAGAAGAGCCGCAAGGCTCGGAATCGAATGATCTCTACTTAAATGTCATCCTGGAGGGCTCGTAGAGACCGACGGGATCCAGGTCATATTTGCCTTTATGAAACAGATCGTTTCATAGAATGCTTGTTATTCTGTTTAATTTTATGAAAAGTAGTGATTTTTACTAAAAAATCACTTGTTTTGTTTCATAGAATTCTCTATCTTTTGTTTGAAACAAGAAAACCATAGCCTTGGATTGGCGGGAGATGCCCGCTAAGGTTGGTGATAAGGTCCCTGAGCTCGGTTGGTGAGCCTGCCGAACCATGCCGAAGGGCTGGACCACGGGGCATGACGAATTGCGAGAATATGAAACCGATTGCAGAGTATAACGATTACCGCCGCTATATGCGCGATTACTACGAGGAACGCAAGCGTACCTCGTATTTCTCGTGGCGGGAGTTCGCGAAACGGGCAGGCTTTTCTTCGTCGGGTTACTTGAAACTGGTTTGTGATGGCAAGACGCGTCTCCGTCAAGATGGCGCCCTTAAGGTGGCGCGAGCCATGGAGCTTTCTGGATACCGTCGGGAATATTTTTGCCTGCTGGTAGAATTCTGCGATGCTCCGGACGAACGCTCCCGTATACAGGCTTTCTCCCGGATGCGTGCTCTGATGGAGGAGAATGGGGTGCGAGTCCTGGGAGCCGAGGCGTTCGACTATTACCGCTCCTGGGTGAATCCTGTCGTGCGTGAACTTGCTCCGATGATGTCTGGGGCAAAACCCTCGGATATTGCGAAGATGTGCGTTCCTGAGGTGACGGCGGGTGAGGTCCGCAACTCGCTGGAACTGATGGTGCGTGCGAATTTGCTGGAACGGTGTGCCGACGGATCTTACGTGCAAAAGAACAAGGGACTCACGGGGGATCCCGCCTTGTTGTCGGCGTCCATGAAGGCGATGCAAAAGCAGGTGATGCAGCTGGCAGCCGATGCGCTGGATAATGTTCCCGCCGATGAACGAGATATTTCGGGCTTTACCTTGGGCATCAGCGAAAATGCCTACCGCCGCCTAGTGGAAGAAATCGCCGCATTCCGCAAACGAGTCAAGGAAATTGTTTCCGAAGACGAAGGGTGCAGCCGAGTGTACCGATTAAACCTGCAACTGTTTCCCCTAAGTGAAAAATTGAGGAATGAAAATGAAGATAAGTGAGATGAGAAATGTTTTTGCCTTTTGTCTTGGAAGCCTCGCCCTGCTTGCAGGCTGCGGCGGCTTTACCGAAGATGTGAACGGGAATATTGTTGAAGGCACTCCCGCCGATGTGAACCAGATGGAGTCACGGTATGCACGAGCCCGTTTTATGGAATCTGGCCCCATTATTGTCGATGAAGTTCATGATTCGGTGACGCTCATCTACGAAACAATTGGCGATTGCCGTAAGGATAATGGTTCGTTCTTCTATGATCCGAATTATTATTATAGTTATTCAAGAACTTACGCCTATAGTTTCCGTGGCGATACGTTGTTGCTCACGCATCATTATGTACCGGATACTTATGAAGTGGACCAGACAGAGTTCGATGAATCCTTTGTCCTGGTTGGCGGCACTCCCGGTAAGCTAGATGGAATTTGGTTCTGGACGCAATGTCGGTATAGAGAAGAAAGAATGTATTGTGGCAATGATAACTACGATACATATATCAAATTTGATGGTGGTAAGATGGAGTATCGCATTGCGGACCGAGATAGTTTTGATTATATAGAAACTCCTTTTATGGGCGAACTGTATAGATTTATGAATGACTCCTACAGTACAATTGATTTTGGTGATATCTTCTACCACGATGACACGGAGTATTGGCGCGAATCAAATGATATAAGCATTCTTGACAAAACTAATCGAAGTGTTACGTATGTCTCCGAGAATCGTATATTTAATTTGTATGTGAATTATGCTTCTTCTATGGATAGTGTGTCCGTAACTTTGACATCTGAAGGTGTGACTTGTGTGGGTGAATATAAGTACATAGAAATGACTCCGCCAGAATTATGTAATGAAGATAATGCTGACTATATATGGGGCGAAGGAACGGGACATTCCAACTACATTAAGACGAATCGTCTTGAGTTTGAAGCCTGCATCAACGGCATTCTTGGACGCAGTCGAGAATAATGATTAGCGCGATTCTTCACGCTTCTCCGCGTCCCGCTTGGAGTACGCGCAGCCGCAGTAATTCTGTCGGTAAAGATTGTATTCCGCCGAAAGTTGGATAGAACGCTTATAGCCGCCCTTCTTCTTGAAGTCGCTAGGCAGGCGCTTGATTCCGTAAATATCGCACTGCTCTTGCACCACCTCGTTTAGCACCTGTGCGTTCTTCATGGGGCTAATCGTGAGTGTGGTGGTGAAGTATTCGCAGTTCAGTTCGCGGGCGAGCTTAGCTGATTCGGCGAGGCGCAACTCAAAACACTTGCGACAGCGTGCGCCCCCTTCGGGCTCATTTTCGAGTCCACGGACGGTGTCGTAGAATTTTTTCGGGTCGTAATCGCCTTCAATCAGCGTGACCGGATGCTTCGTCTTGAATTCGGCGACGAACCGCTTGATTTCTTCGACGCGGTGACGGAATTCTTCGTCCGGCGCGATATTCGGATTGTAGTAGAAAAGCGTGATCTTGAAGTATTGCGACAGGTATTCGATGGTGTAGCTGCTGCAGGGTGCGCAACAGGCATGCAACAAAAGCGTTGGCACTTCGCCGGTGCGTTCCAGCCTGCGGATAATATAATCCAAGTCGCGCTGGTAATTATGCTTAGGATGGCCTTTGTCATGCCCGACTTGGTCGGGCATCTCCTTTTCGCGCTGAACAATGTGCGTTTGATCCTTTTCGGCCATATATTACTCCCAGCTTAAAGTGCCAAAAGCAGTAATCCAGAAGCAGATGCTTGTCACGACGGCGAAGCTTCCCATCACGGTACGTTCCTTGTGGGCGGTGCTAAAGAGAACCGTCGCCGTATAGAACGTCAAGTACAGCGCAAAGAAGAATGCGAGAATCCGCGTCACCATGAACGGGATAATCTCGGGCAAAACGTGCCCTGCCGAAAGTAGTACGAATAGCGCCACGAACTGCATCGTGGTCGGCACGATGAAAGCCTTGCGGACCTCGGGCGGAATCACCTTGTAGCGCGCATTCATGGCGTAGGCGCCGAGCGGGGCGCCCAAGGCGAGCGCAATGTTCAAGGCGATGGCGGGCAAAAAAGCGATAGCCCCGATGATAGTTGCGAAAATCATTAGCGAAAAAATAGAATTTAGTCCGCCGAAAAAAAAGGACGGCCCCGGGTAAAGGAGGTAACCTAGGGCCGTCAGGGAGTGTTTGGGTGCCTATAAAATAGATTTTCAGGTTTGGAAAAACTATGGCCATGAACAAAATCGCGTTTACCGAAGTAAACAGGTTTGTATACATCGGCTAGGGCCTTATTCGTCGGCGAATGTCTGTGTGATTTTGCTCACACGCGGGCTCCGCAAATTTTGTGTCGAGAGCACCACTACACTATTTTCCCTTTTTCTTTTTTTTATTTTTAATTTTTAGTTACTACTTATGCAGAACCTTTATAACATTGTTGCGGAGTTATGTGCGTCTATCGTGAATTCTTGCTCCGAAGAATTCTTTGTGAGGTACAGTTGTGTTTCTCCTGCAGAAAAGAGGCGTATCTACAAGGAAGTGCAGGCGAGTGTCGGCACCTTGTTCCTGGCGAAGCCGGAGGGGAATCTTGAGACTCCTGATGATGAGTCAATCCGTGAACTTGTTCCGGCTGATTTAACCGATTCTTTTTATGCAAATTTGCAGGCGCTCATTGGACGTTTTACGGAAAATGGGGACTACTATGCGATGCTTGGACTTTTACAAATTTTGGATCAGTCCATGGCTCTGTTATTGAACAAGGCTATCGGCGAATTTGAACAGGAAAGTTTTTCGATAGTCCTGAATACGAACCGCGAATCGGTGGGCGTTGGAATTTTGCCGCGCTGCTCGTGTATTTGGGAACGCAAGCATCGCCTGGTGCACCGTTACAACAATCTTGAAAGTTTCCTGTACAATATCCTGCTCATCGAGAATTCGGTGTTGGGAGAGCTGATTGACGAACATTACTTTTTGAAGAAGGATTTGTTCCCGCGCTTCGGGGGGTGCAATGCCGTGAAAATCGCGGCGACTCCTTTAAGGCGTGAACGGAATTTTAAGGTCAAGTTGAGTGACAAGGACAAGGTCCAGTATTTCAACATTGCCTACGAAAATCCCTCGTTCGAAACGGATAACGAACTCATCTGGAAAAAAATTTGGTCCGCTGGCGAAAACGAAAGCGATATCGTCGTGTTTCCGGAACTTCTGGGAAATGCGGAGACTGCGGGTTATGTTGCTGCTAAAATAAAGTCGCTCCAGCCTGCGGATGCGCAGAAGATTCCTTCTCTGATTATTTTGCCGTCGTATTGGGAAAAGAACCGCAATGTCGTTACGGTCATGGACAAGTTTGGCCACGTGATCTGCAAACAGAACAAGCAGAACCCGTTCCGCAAGGAATTTGATGGGGTCGGCTACCTGGAACAGATCAATTCCAACCTCGTGGTGAACATTCTGCATTTTGAAGGCATTGGCCGCATCGCGATCATGGTCTGCCGAGATTTCTTGGAAACCGAGTACATGCGGCAGCTGATGCGTTGCTTCAAGCTCACGCTGATTATCGTGCCCTCGTTTTCGACAGGTTCCTACGATTTCCGCCGTTCGTTTGACCTTTGCGCCCATGAAGACTGCAACGTGGTTTGGATTAATACCTGCGCGGCGCTTATCAAGGGGAAAGAGGCTAATTTCCAGGATATCGGCTATGTGCGCAAGCGAATTTCGCGCAACGAGGACGAAGCGCAGATGCTCTACAAGATGCCCATTTGCGAAGGTGCGTTCAGGGGGGCGTGTGCGCATGACTGCATTTATTACGAGACCATTCAAGGGGTGTGATTATGGAATTCGAGTCGATCGAAAAGGTCCATCAGGGCAAGTTTATTACCCGTTACGACATTCATTACAGGACGGTCAGTGGCAAGGCCAAGACCTACGAGATGATTAGCCGCAATCCTGACATTACGGGACTTAAGGACATGCTCGAAAAGAAACCGCACGCCGTTGTGATGATCATGCACGACTGCACCGGTCAAAAGCTTCTGCTTTGCAAGGAATACCGCATGGCGGTGGGCGAGAGCATCTATAATTTTCCGGCGGGTCTGATTGACCCTGGAGAATCCTACGAAGAGGCGGCTGCCCGCGAGCTCCGCGAAGAGACGGGGCTTTCACTCATGCGCATCGATGAAGTGTGGAAACCCAGCTACTCGGCGGTGGGCTTCTCGAATGAGCGTAATGTGGTAGTGCTCGGCGTTGCGGGCGGCGAGATTCGCCCGAGCGATTCGGAACTTGAGGAAATTCAGGCGCAATGGTTCGACAAGAAGCAGATCCGCGAAATTCTTAAGGATGAACGCCTTTCGGCCCGCACGCAGACTTATTGCGCCTTGTGGAGCCGCACTTAAAAATTGAATCTGGCGAAGAATGCCGCATGTAGCGGGTGGAGCGGGGTTTCGGCGGTACGCCGGAACGTGACTGCGAGCGACAGCTGCAAAAAATCATTCCCGATGTCAGTGCTACTGCGTAGCCGGATTTCTCGCGAAGGAGTCCCCTTCGGGATTGTGAAGGTAACGCTTGCGTTGTTGAAAGCGTCTTGCGAGTAAGCGACTCCGGCTTCGTAAAGAGGCATGCCAAAGCCTTCATCTAGCGTGTGCCTTGTACGAATTTTTCCTGAAAAGGCCAGCTGTTCGCGGTCGACATTCCATGAAGACTTAATCCTTAAATCAAAGTCATTTTGTCGGCAACGTTCTTCTGCCGAAAGGCAAGTTGCGCTTGCCGTTCCCCTCAAAGCGCCAGGCCCCGTTTCTGCCGATGCCTTCAAGCTCGTCCTGCTGGAATCGCCCTCGAGTGGAATAATGGTGCGGGCGTTTACGCCGAACTTGCTCCTCCACGATTCCGCTGCGGTCACTGCAAATGTCTGGCTTCCCCAGAAGCGGCTATCTGCAATCGTTGAACTCAGGTGTGCCTCCTTCGGTAACGAATTTCCATGCAGATAGGCGTCCGCCTTCCACGCGACGATTGCGACATCCGTTTTTTCCCGGTAGTGTAACTGTATCTTGAATAGGGGAATGTCATGCCCATCTTCAGGAATCCACCAGGTGGCAAAGCTTCCCCAGTTTCCCTTGGCCATCGCCGAGACGGAATGCCTTTCGGTACGGAGTGTTTCCGAGGTGCCGCCCGTACCCGTGTGCTGATGCCGCCAGTACGCAAGTTCCAATTCCGTTCCGTTGCCGTGAACGAACCCGAGGCTTGCTCGCGTTGTCTTGGCGGTATCCAGGAGCGCCCCCAGCCGGAATTTCCAGATCGGATAAAGCATTGCCGTGCCCCATAAGGTGTCGAGCGGAATGTTGCTGCGAAGTTCCTTGGTCGAAATCTGCCCCAGGTGTGCCTCGCTACCTGCATTTTTATAAGTCAGAAGCGACTGTGTGCCGAGCCGCAACGAATAACGGTAAAAATGGAGCCGTAGTTCCGTGCGCTCGCTCTCCAGGTGCCCAAGTGAATCTGTCCGGCCTCGCCATTCGATATATCCGTGTGGAATCACGCTCGGCCGGGCATCCTTTTTTTGAGCGCGTGTGACTTTCTCTTTTGAGGTGTGCGTGTCCTCGGTGCGAGCGGTTTCCTTCCCTAAATTTTTTTTGGCCGAAGCCTTGCGGTGTTGTTTCTCAATCGGGTTGTCGGTTGCGCAACTTTCCAGGGCGTACACTTCGGCGAGCATGCACGCTTCTGGCGTGTTGCCTTCTTCAAGGAGATCAAGGATTTCGCGGGCCTCGTCGCCATCGATAATTCCGCTGTCCCACCATTCGAAAACCTGGGCCTCGTCAAGTGACAAGTCGGTTGCGTTTGCCGTAACGGGGGCTTCGGCAGGGTAATCTTCGACAGGTGCGTTGTCGTTGATGGCCGCAGCGATTTTTGCCCAGACAAGCGCAACGAATAAAATTTTAGCGCAGTATAGATTTCTCATTTCAGGAGTTCCTCTATACTATACACGCACGATTCCCGAAAATTATCCCTTTGTGCTCCTTTTTATTTCTACCTTTGCTGTCATGGCAAGTAACTGGTCCAAGAAACCGTTTTCAAGGGAATCCGCGCAGTCTCGCGACGGGTCTCAGCGGCAATCTTCTCGAAACGCTGGTTCCCGGCAACCTTCCCGCAATGCGTCCGCTGCAGGTCGCGACTTCGTGCCGCACCTCAAGGCGCCCCGTACCGACTTCCCGCTTTTTAACGGCAAGCGCGTTACGCCCTCGCTTGCGGGCCTCGACAAGTTGCTGCATTACTACGGTGTGGAACTGCAGCCCGAAACGCTCCAGCAGATTTGGGAATTTCATCAGTTGTTGCGCGCCAACAACGACGACCAGGACTTGACGCGCCTGAATGCTTTTGAGACGATGGTGGAACGCCATTACGCCGACTGCACGTTGATTAACGCCTATGTGCCCAAGTGGCCTGCCCGCATGATCGACGTCGGCAGCGGTGCCGGTTTCCCGGGGATTCCTCTCAAGATTGTGAATCACTCCATCCGCTTGACACTCTGCGAACCGCGCCCGAACCGCATCAACTTCCTCAACATGGTCATCGAGAAGATGGGCCTCAAGGGAATCGACGTGTTCGGCCACAAGGTGACGAGCCGCAGCATGACCATTCCGGTAGACGGGGTCATCAGCCGCGCCTTCGAACTCATGGAAAAGACGCTCCCGCGAATTGCCAATTCACTCAAGGTGGGCGGTCGCGTGTTCTTTATGAAGGGCCCCGCCGTGGCCGACGAACTCAAGACCTTCCATCCGGAAGATTTCGGCTACAAGTTTGTAGGGAAGCATTTCTACACGATTCCGAACAGCACGCAGGAACGCGCCCTCATAATTCTTGAACGCATAGAATAAAATTAATGTGTAATGTGAGATGTGTAATTAATTAGTCATTCCACATTCCACACTACACATTTCACATTGCGGCGTAGCCGCTAAGCTGCTAGAACTTGAATAGCATGCCAAAGCGCATCTGACCGTCGCGAACGCCGTCGTTGTCGCCTACGTCCTTGATGGTGGCGAAGTCGAACTGCAATACGTCGGAAAGCATAAAGCCGAAACCGAGGTCCACTTCGTTGCGCTTTCCGGTCTGGTCGTACAGGTAACCGGCGCGGAGGGCGATCGTGTTCGCGTATACGAATTCTGTACCCACGTTGAAAACGCCCTGCATCAGGGAATTCTTGGCTGCCTCTAATCCGTCGCCGCCGCGTTCCGGGTTGGCGATGGATTTCCAGCAAGAAATGTAGAACGGCTCGGGGTTGCCCTTGTCGTCGTCATACACGACTTCGCGGTTGTAATCGGCGACGATAGTCCACTTGTAGTCGGCGAGGCTCAGCAGCTCGTAAGAGAGGCCTAGACGCCATGTCAGGGGAATCGGGTCTTCGATGGTCTTGTCCACGTAGTAGACGCTCGGACCGATGTTCGCGAGGACGAGGGCGAAGTTTAATTTGTCTACAAGAAGGTTCTTCTTCAAAATACCGATGTCGAAGGCGTAACCGAAGGTGGTCGCTTCTTCTTGCCCGGCGGCGGCGCCGGAGCTCAGGTCGGAGTAGAAGAACTTGATAGAAAGACCGAGACCCCAGTCGTTCGGGAAGCGCGTACCGTAGCTGAAGCCGCCCACGATTTCGGAGCTGTTGTAGGCTACGAGGTCGTCGGCGTCCACGTCACCCGAGGCGACCGTAGAACCGAAGCTCACGAAGTTCACGAAGAAACCTAGCGTACCCCAGTCGTTCAGTGGAATGGTCATGCCAGCGTAAAGGTGGTACAAGTCGGGAATGTTCAGGATCGGGAGGAGCTTTTCGTAGAAGGCCGTAATCTGGTAGTCGGCGTCCTTGAACTGTTCCATGCCGTTCGCGGTGCTGAACCACACGTCGTTGCCCTGCGGGAGCACTGCCCATACCTTGTTGGTCGAAAGGCCGTTGCCGCTGTGGTAATGAACCCATTCGTCTTCGCTCTTGGTGGAGCCTTCTTCTTCGGCGGCGCCGCGCTCAAGTTCCGCCTTGCGGCCGCTTGCGGTGGCGTAGTCGGGCAGGTGGCGCCAGACACCCTTGTCGGTTGCGATCCAGATACCGCCGCGCTGGTCCACGGAAATGTCGTTCACCCTGTTGTCGGCGAACTGCACCTGTTCCCATTTGCGCAGTGTAAAGTGCGAGAGGCCTCCGTTGTGGGCCGCCCATACATGTCCCGAGCTGTCGATGGCGAGCGCGGTCGGGGAGAGGTCCATGATGCCGTCTTCCTGGTTGAACAGGCTCCAGCGGTCCTTGTCGTTCACGCTCTTCTTGGGAATGAGCCTTGCGATGCCCGCGCCTTCGACTGCCACGTAAAGTTCCTTGCGGTTTTCGGACCAGACCAGTGCGCGGATCTTTTGGCTGGGGAGCACTTTACCTTTCTGTTCGAATTGGCCGTTGCGGTAGACGAACAGGCCGTCTTCGGTTCCGATCCAGATCGAGGCACCCTGGCTTTCGAGTGCGGTAATGCGGTGCTTGCCGAGTTCGCTGTCGTAGTTTTTCCAGGCCTTGCCGTCAAAGCGGTACAGCGACTTGGGAGTACCAACCCAGAGCTTCTCTGTACGGCTTTCGTAGAGAACCGCCGTGATGGTGTCCTTCACGATCAGGTTCCAGGGCATCTTGACTTCGACTACGTGTTTTTCGTCGTCGGCCGTCTTGATATCATTGAATTTCTTTACCTGGCGAACATATTCGTCAAGTCCGTGTTCAGTGCCTACGTAGACCTTGACTGCGTCGCGGACCTTGGCGTTGCCCTGCAGCGTGATGGAGTGATAGTCAACCCACTGTTCGCCGTCAAATTTCTGGATACCGTTGGCGGTACCTGCCCAAAGTTCGCTCTTGCTGAAGAAACCGTCCTTGGAACGTGCCGCCATGCTCGTGAAGAAGGGGGCGTTCTTGGATTCGACAGGGTAGCTCATGCGCCATTCGTCGGCCAGGGGGCCGAAGGCGAGACCGGCAGGGTTGTAGTACATGGCTGTCGGGTCGTCGGCGAGGGCGGCACCTGCTTCGCCCATGCCCAGCTGGCGTGCGCCGACGGGCATTTCGAGCGTGATGATGGCAGAGCCTGCCGCAAAGGACAGCGCGGGCGCTAAAACGAGTGCAGTAAGTAACGATTTACGCAAGGTGCCTCCAGTCGGGGACGTCGTAGTGGTTGCCGTGCGAAGGGACGACTGCTTTCCAGCCGGACTTGCTCGGGTTTTCCCAGGGTTGCTTGGGGAGAAGTCTGCAGTCGCAGCCGAGTACATAGGGCGGCAGAATTTCCGCATGGTTGCGAATCTGCTCGCGGGTAATAAAGTTTTCGTCGCTCACGAACTTCACGTATTCCTTGCCCTTGGGGCCGAGTTCGATGCGGTAGGTGGCGGTGCCGTTCTTGTCGCCTTCGTCGATGGTGCGGATGGTGGCTTCCATCGAGGCGTTCCATTGGGCGATGAGTTCCTCTTTCTTTTCGGGAGGCAGGTTCTGCGTGTCGAGCCAGGACCTGAGCGAAGCCTCGGAGGGCTTTACGGCGGAAAGCGATTCGCGGGCGGGGCGTACCACGACGGCGTACTGGCCCGAAACATCGATGACTCGCTTCGGTTCGTCCTTTTCGTCGGAACTATGGATAACCACATACGCGCCGATAGCGGCGAGTATTACGGATAATACAATAATCACGATGACGATAATGACTGATAGCATATTTTATTCCATTATTCGTTACCCTTCAAAACTAGCAATTTTCTAAATTGTGGGGCAGGAGATTTTATGTCGAAATTGAAGATTTTTCTTGTGTTGCTGATGTGCAGTGCCTGTTTTGCCATTCCTTTCAAGGTCGAGACGGTCAGGGAAGGCTCTGGGGACTCCATTCGGGCAGGACAGCTTATTAGGGTGCATTACAAGAGCTACGTGTATCTGGACAGCGTGAGGATCTTGGCCGAAAAGGCCCGGCTGGCGGATTCCCTGCGGATTGCCGACTCCCTCCGCCTTGCGAACGACTTTAATTCCGACCAAGTTGCCGGTGTGACAAAAGTTGGCACGACCGCATTGTTGGACAAGTCCGCGAAATCCAAGAAGAAAAAGTCGAAGGAAGAATCAAAGGCTCCTGTAGATACCGTGGCTCAGGTCCCGGCGGTGGATTCTGCTGCCGCCCCGATGACCTTTGTGGATTCGATTGCTCCCGCTTCTTCGGACAGCCGTTTCAAGCTTTTCTCGGAATCATACCCCGGTGGTGAACCTCTTGAATTTACGCTCGGCGTGGGCCTTGTGATCCAGGGCTGGGAAAAGGGCCTTGTGGGCATGAAACCCGGCGAAATCCGCAAGCTCTATGTGCCCTACCAGATGGGCTACGGCGAAAACTCGCTCGAGGGCGTTCCCGAATATTCTGACCTGTTCTTTATCGTGGAACTGGTGAGTGCCGATCCGCCGATGGAACCTGACGTGTTTCCCAAGAATGTCGAGGGCCTCAAGTGGCGCGAAGCGGCCAAGGGCCTCAAGATTTACGACGAGAAGGTCGGTGGCGGAAAACCCGCTGTGGTGGGTTCCGTGCTCAAGACGCATTACACGGGTTGGCTCCTTTCCGGCCGCAAGTTCGGTTCTTCCAAGGATATGGGCAAGCCGCTCCAGGTCGTAATGGGTGCCGGCAAGATGATCAAGGGCTGGGAAGTCGGTCTCGAGGGCATGCGCGAAGGCGGAGTCCGCTGGTTCCGCGTATCGCCTGCCATGGGTTACGGTGCGACGGCCTACTCGATGATTCCCTCGAATTCCACCCTGGTTTTCCGCGTGGAACTGGTGAGTTCCGAAGTGGACGAGGCTGTTGTCGCGAATATGGATTTCTTCCCAGATACCACGGCGCTCACGTTTGAAAACGGCCCCGAAGGTCTCCGCTATGCGGTTATCAAACAGGGCGAAGGTGAACCCGCACAGAAGGGTAACGTGGCGAAGGTGCATTACACCGGCTGGCTCACGAACGGTTACAAGTTCGACAGTTCCCGCGATCGTGGGCAGGCTTTCGCCTTTACGCTTGGAGCAGGTCGCGTGATCCGCGGCTGGGAACTCGGTGTGCAGGGGATGCTTCCCGGTGAAAAGAGAATCCTGGTGGTCCCGCCCGGACTCGGCTACGGTGCCCGCGGTGCAGGCCCGATTCCTGGTGGCTCGACGCTGATTTTCGCTGTTGAATATCTAGGAGAATAGGGTTGAGAATTTCGACTAAAGGACGCTACGCGCTTCGCGTGATGATTGACCTTGCGAATAACGGCAGGGACGATTACGTGAAATTGCAGGAACTCGCCGAACGCCAGCAGATTTCCGAGAAGTATCTCGAAGGAATCCTGGGCGCATTGGTGCGTGGAAAGTTGCTTGCGGGAGCCCGCGGAAAGGCGGGTGGCTACAGGCTCAACTGCGAACCTTCGACTTGTAGCGTCTGGCAGATCCTTTCGTTGGTGGAAACCTCAATGTCTCCCGTGGCGTGCCTTGACGATTCCGAGAACTCCTGCGAACGTGCCGATATCTGTGTGACTCTTCCCGTCTGGAAAGAACTGAATTCCATGATCCGCAGCTATTTGGAAGGGATCAAGCTCGAGCAGTTCTTGCGGAATGTGCCCGAAAATAAAGGCAGGGAACTTCACGGCAAGACCCTGAAATGTGGACTTTAACTATCTTGTAAAAAAAATTGGAGTTTTCTATGGAAATCAAATGGCTTAATCCCGATGCAAAGTTTGATCGCCTCGTTTTGGCAGGCGATATTGGTGGTACGAACACGAACCTCGGCATGGTCGGTTACAAGGATGGCAAGTTTACGCTGATTCTTGAAACGGATTGCCCGTCCAAGGACATTTGCGGACTGATTGAACCTATTCGCGAAACGCTCCGCATTGCCGTAGAAAGCCGCGCAGACCTCAAGCCGTCCCACATCTGCATCAGCGCCGCGGGCCCCGTGGCTGCTAACAAGTGCGTCATGACGAACCTCCCGTGGAGTGTCGATGGCGACGCCATCACCGATGCGACGGGAATCCCGACGCTCGTGATCAACGACTTCATGGCAATCAGCTACGGCATCCCGACTCTCGACGTGAATGACCCGGCCCAGATTCACCAGCTGGCTCACACCGACGGCAGCAAGCCCGCCCCGCAAAAGACGACCAAGGCAGTTGTCGGCCCGGGCACCGGCATGGGCGTCGGTTTCCTCGCTTTTGACGGCGAAAAGTACATTCCGGCCTGCTCCGAAGGCGGCCATTCCACTTTCGCTCCGTTCGACAAGGATTCCCAGGAATTCCACGACTACATGGAAAAGAAACTCGGTGCAGTTCCTGGCGTAGAACCGCTTGTGTCCGGCATGGGTCTCCGTAACATGTACGAATGGTGGAAGGAAACCCGCGGCGTTCCCGATAATGAAGCCTTCAAGAAGATTGAAGAAACCGAACCGAACGACCGTCCGAAATATATCAGCCGTGCGAGCGACACCGATCCGGTGGCCGCCGAAATGATGCGCCTGTTCGTGAAGATGCTTGCACGCTTTGCAAGCGATGCCGCCACGCTCTTCCTCCCGCTGGGCGGTTTCTATCTGGCCGGCGGTACGGTGCAGAAGGACCTGCGCTGGCTTGAACGCGACAATTTGTTCATGAAGTATTTCGAAAAGAACTACAACCCGAACATCCGTCCGCTCCTGAACAAGATCCCGGTGTACATCATCAAGGATTACAGTATCAGCCTGTACGGTGCCGCAAACGCAAGCCTGAACTTGCAGAAGTAATCTTAAATTCATCCCCTGTCATCCTAGCGCCGCGTAGTGGCGATAGGATCTGTCGGGGATATTCGTATATTTATGCTTTTTTCGGAACTTCCTCTCGCTAATCCCTTGCAGCGTGCTGTCCGCGCTGTAGGCTACGAACAGCCGACTCCTATCCAGGAACAGTCCATCCCTAGTTTGCTCGAGGGCAAGGACTTGCTGGGCATTGCGCAGACGGGTACGGGAAAGACGGCTGCCTTCGCGCTCCCTATTCTGCAGCTGTTGCTGGATTCGGGCAAGTTCCGTGCTCCGAAAACTTGCCGTGCGCTGATTCTTTTGCCGACGCGTGAACTCGCGATCCAGGTGGAGGATTGCTTTAAGCAGTACGCGCAGTTTACGGCCATTTCGACGGCTTGCATTTTCGGTGGCGTGAGCGATGTTTCGCAAAAGCGTAATTTGATCCGCGGTGTCGACGTGTTGGTGGCGACTCCGGGCCGCCTCTTGGATCTTATCAACCAGAAGGCTGTTTCGCTGAAGGCGCTGGAATTCTTCGTGCTCGACGAGGCCGACCGTATGCTCGATATGGGTTTTATCCACGATATCCGCAAGGTGGTGGCGCTCCTTCCGCAGAATAGGCAGAACCTGTTCTTCAGCGCGACCATGCCCGACGATATCACGAAGCTTGCCGCGACAATTCTCCGCCCGAACCCGGTGCGGGTCGAGGTGGCGCCGCAGAGCACGCCCATCGAACGCATCCATCAGGAACTTTACCGTATCGACAAGCGCCGCAAGGGAGCGCTCCTCAAGGAACTCCTGCTCGCGCATCCCGAGATGAAAAAGGTGCTGGTGTTCAGCCGCACCAAGCACGGTGCAGACAAGATAACGCGCGTACTCGAAAAGGCGGGCATCAAGTGCGCTGCGATTCACGGCAACAAGAGCCAGAACCGCAGGCAAGAAGCCTTGGGCAACTTCAAGTGCGAACAAATTCGCGTACTGGTCGCGACGGATATCGCCGCCCGTGGAATCGACGTGGACGACGTGTCGCATGTGTTCAACTACGACCTGCCCGATGTTCCCGAAACTTTTGTGCACCGCATCGGTCGTACCGCCCGCGCAGGGAAAGACGGTATTGCCATCTCGTTCTGCGCCCCCGACGAGGAACAGGATCTGCGTGCCATCGAGAAACTGACCCGCATCAGTATTCCCGAAGGTGACAAGGCCATTTTCGAGAAGCTCCCGCCCCCGCAAAAGGAGACTCCCGAAAGCGAAATGCGCAACGCCCGCGGCCGCGGATTCCCCCAAGGCAACCGTCACGGCAATAAGCAGAATCGTGGCGGGCAGAATCGCCATGAAAACCGCGACCGTCGCGAAAACCAGGAACGGGATGCTCGCGACCTGCAGAACGCTCCGCGCCCGCAGCATAACGCCTCCAAGGCGCAAAATCAACAGAAATCGCAAAATCAGCAAAAACCGAAAAATCAGCAGAAGCAGTCTCCGCAAAATCGCGAAAAGCCGAACGGCGGTAATCCTCAGAATCAGGAAGGCCACCGCACTATCGGCAGGAACCGCCCCGGTTCACGCGCCCGCAAGCGCATGCGCGAAGAAGCCGCTAGATTGCAGGACCGTTCTCGCCCAAATAAGTGAAAAACGGCTAAATTCGACTAAAAATCGCCATTTATTGATAACTTGTCCACGCAAAGATGCCCTTTGCGTGGATTTTTCATCGTTTTTAGGGATAACTTTATACCGGTGAGTTATGAAAGTCGCCTTTTTGAGGCGAAAAGGGATGAAATATGAAGTTTGCGAAGAGCGTCAGGACGGCCGTCGCCCTCATTGGTTTCGGGCTCTGCACCTCGGCCATGGCAGATAATCCGATTATCCAGACCTACTATTCTCCGGACCCGGCTCCGGTCGTGTTCGGCGATACCGTTTGCGTGTACACGGGTAACGATGAAGGCGGCCACTTCTTTACCATGCACGGTTGGCGCGTCTCCTGCACCACCGATATGGTGAACTGGACTGATCGCGGCGCGCTCATCCTTTCGAACGAGGACTTTGGCGGAAATGCCAAGAAGAACGGTGACTGGGCTGCCCAGGTGGTGCGCCGTAACGGCAAGTACTACTACTACGTGACCGTGGAATCGACCCGGGGCGGACGCGCCATCAACGTGGCCGTGGCCGACAGACCCGAAGGTCCCTTCAAGGACGCTTTGAACGGCAAGCACCTTGCGGGGCCGAACTGGGACTACATCGATCCGACCGTATGGATTGACGACGACGGACAGGCTTACCTCTATTGGGGCAACCCGAAGCTTTATTATGCCAAACTCAAGGAAGACATGATTTCGTTCGATGGCGATATCAAGGTGACCGACATGAGCCGTGGTTTTGCTCCGAACGGAGAGGATTCCAAGTACACCGAAGGTCCGTGGATTCACAAGCGCGGCAAGAAGTATTACATGATTTATGCCTCCCACGGCGTGCCCGAAAAGATTTCGTACTCTACGAGTGATTCCCCGACGGGCCCGTGGACCTGGGGCGGTGTCATCATGGACCAGGGCAACAATACGGCGTTCACCAACCATTCCGGCCTTATCGATTTCAAGGGGCGCAGTTTCTTCTTCTACCATAACCAGAAGAACGTGAACGGTGGCGGTTATAGCCGCTCTACTGCAATCGAGGAATTTACCTGGAATGCCGACGGTTCTATTCCGACCATCAAGTCCACCAACGACGGCGTCAAGAAACCGATCAAGAACCTGGACCCGTTCGAGCGCGTCGAAGCTGAAACCAAGGCGTGGGTAGGCGGCATGACTGTCGACAAGCCTCGTGATCCCGATGGCGGCAACTATACCATCATCAACCATGTGGCGGTGGAATCGGGTAATGTCTACCTGACCGGAATGAGTACTGGTTTCTATACCAAGGTGCGTTCTGTCGATATGGGTGACGGTGCCGACCGCATTATCCTTTGCACCAAGGGCAACGGCGGCAAACTTGAAGTCCATGCGGGCTCCGAGACGGGCGCCTTGCTTGCCACCATCAATGTGCCTGCAAGTTCCAAGTGGGAAGAAAATTCCTTTGATGTAGAAAACGCTGCCGGGGTTGATGACCTTTACTTTGTTGTAAAACAAGGTGGTTTCGATTTCGATTACTGGTACATGGAAAGCGAAAAGACCGCCGTTCCGCAGACTCCGTACAAGGGTGTCGCTGCAACGATTCCGGGAGTCATCGAGGCTGAAAATTATGACGAAGGCGGACACAACAAGGCCTTCTACGATGCCGACCGCGAAAACCAGGGCAAGGCCTACCGCGAAGACGAAGTCGATGTCGTTGGCTTTGGCTGCTCCGACGAAAGCAATACCAAGGATTGTGAAGGCTATGCCATCGGCTACACGAAGGCGGATGAATGGCTCGAATATACGGTCAATGTCGCTGCCGATGCCAAGTACGATATCACGGCAAACCTGGCGACTCCCTTTGAGACGGCGGGCCTCCAGCTGTTTGTCGATGGTGAACCCGTTACGGAATCGCTTACTGGCTTAAAGACCGACGAAGAAAAGTTTGACGTTTACAAGGAAACGGAACTCGGTTCCGTGGAACTCAAGAAGGGAGAACATGTACTCAAGCTTCTCATTACGGGTGAATATCTGAACGTGGACTGGATCAAGTTCGAAGATCCGAACAATCCGCTGAAGCTTGCTCAAGAAATTCGCCTTGCCCCGCAGCAGAATGCCTCTTACAACGTGTTCGGTGCGACAGGCAAGTTCCTCGGCCGCATCGATAATGTCGGAACGAATCTCTCGGCGACCCTCAAACAGGCGGGCTATGCAAACGGCGCCTACATTGTGCGCAGAATTGGCCTTTCCAAGGCGATGCGCGTGACGGTGAAGTGATTCGACATCCAACTTATACAACGTAAAAAGGCCGTGGCGAATTTTGAAGCCACGGTCTTTTTTTGTAAGAGTGTAAAAATGTTGGAGCAGGAAGAAACTGGTTATTCCGCTTCGATAGGCACGAAGGCGTTCTTGCTGTCGAATCCTGCAGGCAGGTCCCAGTCGTCATCCTTGGGCATGGCGGCAGCCTTCGGCTGTGCAGGCTGTGCGGGTTGCGTGGCGGCTGCGTTTTCGGCAGGAGCGCTCGCCGGAGCGGCGTTCGGGGTATCCGATTCCGTTGCGACCGTGTTTTCCACAGCCTGCGGTGCCGCTGTCGTTGCATTTTCGCCCGAGGCTGTCTGTGGTGCGGCTTCGGTGTTTTCCGATGGTGCTGGCGGTTCTGCCGTGGCGGCCTGTTCCGTCGCGGGCATCGGGAGGCTTACCATGATTCCGTTTTCGGCTGCAGTTTCTGCGGCTGCGTTCTGCACTTGCGGCGGGGTGAAACCTGGAACGTCGATCCACGGGAGCGGTCGTCCCTGGGCTGCATCTGCGCCTGCCATGATGTTTCCGGTCATCGGGTCCACCGTCAGCTGGCCGCGTTCGTTGGGGAGTACCAGCGGCACTTCGCCCGCGGCGAGCATCGAGATGTCAAGGAAGTCGATCTTTTCGGGAATGCCGAGGATCTCGATTTCCTTCTTCGCAAAATCGGCCCACTGCGGAAGGCCGCCGCTTGCACCCGCAATGCGCGTGCGTCCGGATTTCAGCGGTTTGTTGTCGTCGAAGCCCACGTAGCTTCCGATAGCGACCACGGAATCCGTCGAGATGCCGTTTTTCTCGTTCACGTAAGTGGGGAGCGCGCCCATGAAGGCCACGTTCCTGTAATCGTTGGTGGTACCGGTCTTTCCGAGTGCCGGGTAGCGCAGCGTAATGGCGCTGTCCGGGGAAGTCACCGTCATGCTGGTGTACTGGCTTCGGGCCGTCCCGTTCACGAACACGGAATGCAACATGACCGCCATCTGCGAGGTAATCGTATCGCCGAGCACGACCTTGCTTTCGGTCTTGTTCCTGAAAATCACCTTGCCGTCGCGGTTCTTGATTTCCTTGATGAAACAGGGATCGGTCCAGTCGCCGTCCAGGCACTTGAAGACCTTGCCCGTGAGCATCGTCTGGTAGGCGGTGGAAATCTCGGCGAGCGTGATGTCATTTACGCCGAGCGGCATGCTGAATACCTTCTGCAGTTTTTGCTTGATGCCGATTTCTTTTGCGAACCGCGCGTATTCCGCGAACGAAAGTGAACGCCGGAAGTCGGGCCAGTAGCGGATATGTTCGGCATCAAGATAGTCCGCCTCTCCGTCGACCGGTTCGATCATCGTCGAGAGTCGCTTCATGTCGGCGAGCGTAAAGTGGTCGTACAGCACCACCGAATCGAGCGGCGTGAGCACGGCGGTCGGGTCCAGCTCCTGGGCCTGGCGTTCGCGCAGGATTTCCGCATAGCGCTTGTAGTTGTGGTTGATGAAGGCGATAATCTTCGAATCCTTCTTCGCCTGCTTGATAGCGATGTCGTTGAAGGTTCCGTAGCGCAGGTTCATCACGTCGCGTGCCTTGTCGTCCTTGCCTTCGTTCCTGTAGCGTTCGGCGAGGGCGTCGCGTGCCTTGGTGAATTCGATTTCGCGTTTGACATCTTCTTTCAGGATCAGCCCGAACTTGTCGCGCAGGCGTTCGAAGTATTTCTTGGTGTCTTCGTCTTCGGTGCGGGCGTAGCCGTTGGCGGCGGCCACTTCGTTGAATTCTTCGAGCGGAACCTTGTCGAGCAGGTGTTCCAGGAGCCAGATGCTCGCGATATTTTCGGATCGCGTCGTGGCCCAGGCGATGCTCACGACATCACCCTTGTTCTTGTGGTCGGGCCGCGGGAAATAGAACTGGTTCACGAACTGGAAAACGTTGAAGTCGTTCTCGAGCATGTCGAGGTAATGCCAGTGGTACTTGAGCGCAAGGGCGTAAAGAATCGGCTTCCAGCTGGAACCGAGCTGTCGCACCGCCTTGAAGCTGCGGTCGAATCCGGTATTGTGGAAACCGCCCTGGCTTGCGATCACGTTTCCGTTCTGGATGGCGAAAAGTCCGCCCTGCAGCACGGGCTCCGTTTCGATCTGGCACTGTGCGAATCCGTCTATCAGTTTGTCGTCCATGACGCTCACCAGCAAGATAGCGCCTTTCTTGAGCTGCGGTGCCAGAATCTTGTTCACGTCACCGCCGGCTTTTTTCGCGAAGTCCTTGACGGCTGCCTCGGAGACCATTCCCTTGAGCTGGCCGAAACCTAGCGTCAACGACTTGAGACTCCCCTTTTCGTCGACCGTGATGCTGTCGATGGTGCCGTACAGGTAGTCGCCCTTGCGTGCCGTCTGGGCGCGGTTCGCGAACTGCGCCTTCGGGAGCACGAAACCGCCCAGCTGCATCTGGAGTCCGCTGATGTTTGCCTGCAGCGCGGTCTTCGCGGCGTCCTGGCTCCTGGCGTCCACGGTTGTCGTAATCGAGAGCTGCGCCTTACGCCAGTCCTCGATTCCTTCGGCCTCGAATTTCTTCTGGAAGAATTCGCCGTCCAGCTTTTCTTCGATGCGGTCGAGCATCGTGCTGACGCTGAAACGGAAATTGCCGTGGTTGAATTCGAGCGGTTTCGCGAGGGCTGCGTCCATGTCCTCTTGCGATATGTAGTTTTCCTCGACCATGCGACCGAGCACGTATTCCAGGCGTTCCTTGCCGCGGGCGAGCGCCTTCTCGCGGCGTTCGGCGTTACGCTGGATAAACGGGTCGTAGTTGAAGGGGCCCTTCACGGAACCGGCGATAAAGGCGCATTCGGCAAGGGTGAGGTCCTTGAGGTCCTTGTTGAAAAAGTACTGCGCGGCGATGGCGACGCCCTTCCCGGTACCCGAAACGTGGAACTGGTTCAGGTAGAATTCCAGGATTTCTTCCTTGCTGAAATGGTTTTCCATGCGGAGCGCGTTGATGAGCTCCTTGCCCTTTTCCTTGATGCTCCTTTCTTCACGTCCGAAAATGTTCTTGACGGTCTGCTGGGTGAGCGTGGATCCGCCCTGGCGCATGTGGCCGCTTTTCAGGTTCGAGACCATGGCGCGGGTAAAGCCGTAGATGCTGAAACCGTTGTGGTTCCAGTAGCCGGCGTCTTCGGCGGCGATCAGGGCGTTCACGATGTTTGCCGGGATGTCGCCGTAGGGCACGTACACGCGGTGGTTTGCATCGAAAAAGGCGCCTAGGAGCTGTTCTCCGTCGTTATAGTAGACGCGGGTCTCGCCCGAAAGGACTTGCAGGATGGTCGCGCGGTTGAACTGGTTGTCCGGATCCTGGGTCGGCAGGATCTTGAAGACGACGATATAGGCGGGAATACAGCAAATCAGGCCGACCAGGGCGAATGCGGCCACGATTTTGAGCAATTTTTTAAGGAGATGCATACTAAAAATTTAGAAATTTTGGTTTTGTACTTCGCTAATTGTAAAAAAATGTGCGTTTTTGGGGCGAAATTTAGGGTTTTTGCTTCTTTACCCTTGAAAAATTGCTGAATTTTATCTAAAATTTGTGTCCCCGAGATGGGAAGATGGCCGAGCTGGCCGAAGGCGCGTCCCTGCTAAGGACGTATAGGACTTAATCCTATCGCGAGTTCGAATCTCGCTCTTCCCGCTGCAAAGACCCCTAGGAGCAATCCTAGGGGTCTTTTGCTTCGAAAAAATACTTCCCTAAGCTCTAAATTCTACCAAGTAAGTTCTTTTTTTTGCGTTTTTGCTAATTTCAAATTATATATTATTAGGGAAAATAATCCCAAGGAGTTTAATATGAAAGCCTCTAGTTTTATTGCTGGTCTTGCCGTAGGTGCCGCTGCCGCTATTGCTGTTTCCAAGAAAATCAAGGACCTTTGCGCCGACGAAGACGAATCCTGCGAAAGCGACGCCGCCCTCAAGGATGCCGAAAATACGGTGCAGAGCCTCCGCAATTCCGCCGACAGCCTTTTGAATGACCTCAAGACCCAGACCGAGGCCAAGCAGACATACGCCGCCCAGTGCGAAGACCTTAAGGACCAAGTAGCCAAGAAGGATGCCGAAATCGAGAACCTGAAGAACATCTGCGACAAGCAGGCGGGCGAAATCAGCAAGCTCGAAGCGAATCAGGGCTAAAAAGGCATCGCCGCCCTGTCGTGTGTTTTCTAAATTGCTCTTCGTGGCACGTTTTTTGCATAGACGAATGATTGAAGGACTGGTGCTTGCATCGGTCCTCTTTGGGCTATGTATCCTGCTTTCGGCCTGCGAAGAAATCGAAGAGGAAAAGCCGTGGCTCCAGGTGGAACGCCCGGAAATGCTCTTTACCGATACCACCCTGATGGACAGCTACGACAAGGGCGTTCTCGCCTGGAAGCTGAAGACCGCCTATCTGGAACGCTGGAGCGACAAGGAGGTCGTTTTCGTGCGTCCGGTGCTGGTGGATATCTACGATTCTCTCGGCGAACGTACGGCGTTCCTGCGTGCGGATTCCGGACGCATGGACCTGAAGTTCACTTACGTCTATGCCTATGGGCACGTGTATGCGCTTACTCCCAAGGGCGCCTCGGTGCGTTCCGATTCGCTCATCTGGAACAAGAAGGACAACCTGGTGACGACGCAGAGCTACGTGCGCGTGGTGAGCGAAGAAGGCGACGTGCTGCAGGGGCAGGGTTTCGTGAGCGACGCCCACATGGACAACTGGCGTATCCTTTCGAACGTGACGGGAATTTTCCAGGATGCCGCCCGGCGCCTGAAAGACGAAGACAAAAAACAGGCGAAGGAAATCGAGACCCGTGACAGCGTGCAGGCGGCGACTCCCGCAAGTCCTGCATCGGCTGCCCCGACGAAAAATCCGGGGCAAAATTCGCAGGCGAATGCTGTACCGCTGCAGGCCGCCCCTGCGAAGCCGGCGGCGCAGTCCGTCCCGGACTCAGCATCGGCAAAAGCCGGTCCTGATTTGCCGAGGCGCCCCGCCAAGAGCGGCGAGCGCCCGAAGGCGAAGGTGATGGTGGACTAGTGGGCGCACCGATTTGTAATATGCTGCGCGGGCTTTTGCCGCTGCTGCTTGTCGCGCTCCTCGCGACAGGCGCCGCCGCCCAGACATCGCCACTGATCATGAAGCACGCCGACAGCCTTGCTGTCGCCCGCAAGCGCGGTACCCTGCTCTTGCAGGGTCGTGTACACTTTGTACACGACAGCGTGCAGTTCCGCACGCAGCGCGCCTTCTGGAACAAGGACGCCGAGACGGTGCAGTGCGGCGGCGGTTTCCTCTTTACGCACCCGTCCGGATTCATCGACGCGCACAACGGCATCTACCAGAAGAAAAAGGGAATCGCGACTGCGTCTGGCGACGTGCATGCGGGCGATTCCGCGACGACCTACCTCTTTACGGGCGAGTATCTGGAATACGATCGCGAGAACGAAATTCTCACGATGCCGCAGAAGCCGAAACTCCACCAGTTCGAAAAGACGAAAAACGGCAAGATCGATACGGTGACGATTTCCGCAAGGCGCATTATCTACAACAAGAAAAACGCTTTCGCCGAGGCCTACGACCAGGTGAAGGTGACGCAGAACGACATGGTGGTCACCTGCGATACGGGCTACTTTGACCGCCAGAACAACTGGCTCTCGATGAAGGGCCACCCGACCTGCGACATGAAGAATTACCACCTGACGGGCGATTCAATTTTCCTGGTGTTGGACTCTGCCGGAAAGTCGCTCAAGTCCGCCCTCGTGATCCGCAATGCCCACGGCGTGCAGCAGGAAGAAGCCAAGAGGGGCGCCCCTGGCCATGTGACCGAGGCGTTCGGCGATACGCTGTATGCGGAATTCAGCAAGGACAAGATCGAGCGTCTGTACGTGAACCTGAATGCCCGCGGATTCTTCTACGAGGACGACCTCAAGGACTACCGCAACCTGATGGACGGGGACCGCCTCGACCTGTATTTCAACCAGGGCAAGATGGACAAGGCGGTCGTTTCGGGCAAGGCGCAGAGCACCTATTTTTACGTGAAGAAGGACCGCTCGGTCGCGGGCAAGAACGAGGCGACGGGCGATACCATCCACATCCTGTTCGATGCGCAGAAAAATGCGGTCAAGTCGCTTAGGCTTCTCGGTGGCGGTACCATGGCGAGCGGCCGCTATATCGATATGGAAAAGACGGAACGCCTGCGCAAGGAAGCGCAGAAGGATTCCTTGGAAAAGGCTCGTGCCGAGCGTGATTCCCTTCGCAAGGCGACTGCCGTGAAGGATTCATCCGCAATGGCGCGGAACCCTCAAAAACGCGGATTTTTTGACAAATTGAGAAAAAAGAAAGATAAGACTAACACTGCGCCGTCGGATTTAGTAAATTCTTCCAGTAGCAGAAAGGAACCATGAAAAACTTAGTGAGTACCATACGCACGGAACACCTGAGAAAGGTCTATGGCGGTCGCCAGGTCGTGAGCGACGTGTCCATCCGCGTGTCGCAGGGTGAAATCGTCGGGCTGCTCGGGCCGAACGGTGCGGGGAAGACGACGTCGTTCTATATGATCGTGGGCATGGTCCGTCCGGAGTCGGGACATATCTTCCTCGACGACATCGAGATGACGGACAAGCCGATGTACAAGCGTGCGCGCCTCGGTATCGGTTACCTGCCGCAGGAAGCCTCCATCTTCCGCAAGCTAAGTGTCGAGGACAACATCATGGCGATTCTCGAGACGCAGGACATGAAACGGTCCGAGCGCAAGCGCCGCCTCGAAGAACTGCTGGAAGAATTCAAGATTACGCACATCCGTAAGACCAAGTCCATGAGCTGCTCGGGCGGTGAACGCCGCCGCCTCGAAATTGCGCGCGCCCTCGCGAGCGACCCGTCGTTCCTGTTGCTCGACGAACCTTTCGCTGGTATCGACCCGATTGCCGTGGCCGATATCCAGTCGATTATATCGGGACTCAAGGAACGCGGAATGGGCGTACTCATTACCGACCACAACGTGCGCGAGACGCTCTCGATTACCGACCGTGCCTATATCATGTACAAGAGCCAGGTGCTGACGGAAGGTTCTTCGGAATACCTCGCGAACGACCCCGAAGCTCGCCGCATTTACCTAGGAGACAGCTTCAGCCTAGGATAGACAAACTTCAACAAGATTGACAGTCATTCTCGACCGAAGGGAGGGAATCCAGTGCTGGATCCCGTCGCTACGCTCCAGGATGACTTGCTTCTAATCACTTTCTACTACTTATCGCCTATGGATTTCGGATTGCAACTTGGTACCTCTCAACGACTGGAGCAGACGCTCTCGCCGCAGTTACGGCAGTTCGTAACCATTCTGCAGAAAAATTCCCTGGAACTCGACACGGCGATCAAGGAAGAACTGGAAAGCAACCCGCTTCTGGAATTGGACGATTCCGCGCCGATGGACGAACGCGAAGTCCACGATGACGAGCTTCCGGATTCCGGGGCGGAACTCAAGGACGACCGTCCCGACGATTTCGACGATTACGATTCCGCGGACTATTCCTCGCTCGAGGACAGCGCCGTGGGCGATAGCCAGCTTTTGGACGGTTCCGACAGCGGCGATATCAACTACGAGCAGTACCTGAAGGACGGCTCCATGAACGAGGACGCCCCGTTCAAGGATCTGAATGCCCCGTCGAACGATGCGGACGACGAATGGGACCGCCCCATCAAGGATTACGGGAAGAGCCTTCAGGACAAGTTGCGCGACCAGTTGCTGCTGTGGTCCGGCACGAAGGAGCAATTGGAACAGCTCTCCAAGGAAGGCTGCTCCGAAAAGCGTTTCCGCCAGCTGGTGGAATACCTGATCGATTCCCTCGACGAAAACGGTTTTTTGCAGGGAGTGTCCTCGGAGGTGTCGCTGATCCGCGAATCACAGGACCCGCTGGTCAACGAAATCGAGGCGATGCTCCGCGGCGAGAAGTCACTCGAAGAGTGTTCGCTCCCCGTGCGTGAGGCGCTCCACGTGCTGCAGGGCTTTACTCCGCGCGGTATCGGAGCCCGTGACCAGCGCGAATGCTTTATGATCCAGGCTTACGCCATCCCGAATTTTCCGCCGCTCGGCATCAAGATTCTCGAAAATTGTTACGAGGACCTTCTTTCGTTACGTTATGCGAAAATCGCCAGGGCGCTCGGGGTATCGACCGAAGAGGTGCAACAGGCCGTGGCCAGTTTTGCAAGGCTCAGTCCGCACCCCGGTTTCCAGCTGTCGAATGCCCGCATCCAGACCGTCGCCGCCGACCTGAAGGTCGTCGAGAAGCATGGCCGCATGGAAGTGGAATCGGTCCGCTCCTCGATGCAGAAGCGTCTCCGTGTCAACCAGACCTACAAGGCGATTCTAGACGACAAGGGTGCATCTAAGTCCGACAAGGAATACGTGCGCACGCACCTCTTTAAGGCCGTGGAATTCATCAAGGCGCTCGACAACCGCTACTCGACCATGGAACTCGTGATGCGGGCGATATTCAAGCGCCAGAAGGATTTCTTCACCAAGGGACCCGCTTTCCTGAAGCCCATGGTGCAGCAGGACATCGCCGACGACATCAAGCGCGACGTGAGCACCGTGAACCGTTCCATCAACGGCAAGTACGTGGATACTCCCTACGGAGTCTACGAACTCAAGCGCTTCTTTACCTCGGGTGTCAAGCAGGATAGCCTTCCCGGCGCAAGCGGCGAGGAGCTCAGCTCGGCGACCATCCTGGACGCCATCAAGAAGCTCGTGGATGCCGAGGACAAGAAGAAACCCCTTTCGGACCAGGCCATTTCGGACAAGTTGGCCGAGCAGGGAATCCAGGTGGCGCGCCGTACGGTCGCCAAGTACCGCGAAAAGGAACTGCGCATTCTTCCGGCAAGTCAGCGAAAAAGACTGATTTAGCTCCTTTTAGGTGGCATTATTCCAACTTGGAATAATTTTTTTGAAAAATTTTTCAAAAAAACTTTGTTTTTGAACAAAAAAAGATGTATATACTCTAAACGTGGAGCAAAAGTTCCACCAATACAATAAGAACCCATTCTATGGAGGTTATTAATATGGATATTCAGTTCTCTGCTCGTCATTTCAACGCTTCTGCCGGACTTCAGGATCGCATTCAAGAAGAAATGGACAAATTGGCCCGCTTCTATCCGAATATCACCAGTGCCTCCGTTATTCTTGACCACGAAGTAGAACATCAGCGTCATTGTGAAATTACCGTGAACATTACCGGCTCCCAGGTGGTTGCTTCCGCAGACGAAGAAAACATGGGCAAGGCCGTCGACGTGACGCTCGAACGTATCAAGGTCCAGCTCAAGAAGGCTAACGATAAGCAGAACGATCACCGTGCCCAGCCCGTTTCCGAAGTTGTATAACCGGTAAATGCATCGTGGCTGAGTCTAGGTTAAAAGACATCAAGATCCTGCACCGGGAACGTCTCCTGGTGCGGGACTTTTTTTTGCATTATGGCAGGGACCTCCAGATGGCCTGCCATTCCGACGAATCGAGCCTGGAAGTGCCTATTGCCGAAAGCGGCATTCATAGGCCGGGCCTTGCGATGGCGGGGTTCACCAAGGTTTACAGTTCCCAGCAGATTCAGGTGGTGGGGCATACCGAATGGAATTACCTTGAATCGATCGGCGCCGAGGCTCGCGCCAGGGTCTTCGAGAATTTGTCTGTATACAGGGCGCCCATGTGGGTGGTGACCCATTCGCAGATGCCGCACCCGGAACTGCGGGCGATGTGCGACCGTCTGAATATCCCGCTGTTTTCGACGACGCTCCACACTTACGAGTTCAACAAGATTGCCCAGCGAATCCTGGAGGAATTCTTTGCTCCGCATGCTGTGATTCACGGCAGCCTTGTTGATGTCTACGGCGTGGGCATGCTCTATATCGGCGACAGCAACGTGGGTAAGTCCGAATGCGTGCTGGACCTCGTGGAAAGCGGGCATCGCATGGTGGCCGACGACGTGGTTCACATCAGTAACGTGGGACGCGCCATTATCGGACGACCCGATCCCCTGATCAAGCACCACATGGAAATCCGCGGCGTAGGAATCCTCGATATCCGCTCCATGTTCGGCATCCACGCGATCCGCAAGGTGAAAAAGATCGAAACTATCGTGGAGCTGCAACAGTGGCAGCGCGACGGTGGTTACGACCGTACGGGCCTCAACGAGCAGGAAGAAGAAATCATGGGGGTGAAAATCCCGAAGGTGGTGATTCCTGTGGCGCCCGGTAAGAACCTGACGGTGATTTCCGAGGTGATTGCCATGAATACCTTGATGAAATATAGCGGCCAGAACGTGGCGCAGGACTTCAATGAGGCCCTAATGCAAAAGATTAAGGCCAAGGCCAAGGGCGAGTATGTCGATGATTTGTTAGATTTCGACAATCAGAATTGGTCCTACTATGAATAGATTCACAAGGCTCATCAAAGAGAACCTGTTGCCGTTTGTCGTATTTGTTGTCATTGTCGTGCTCTGTTGCGGGGCATGGTTCTTTTTCCACCCTGCAAGCCCTTACCATGACAGGTATGTCTTTGTCGTCTCCTTCCAGAAGGTTGGCACCCTTTCCCCGGGCAATGCGGTCAGCATTCGCGGGATCAAGTGTGGCCAGATTACCAAGGTGGAGCTGACGGACGATGCCGTCTACGTGACTGCGGAAGTTCTCACAACATCGAAGATTCCCGTCAATTCGGAATTCAGGCTGATCAATTCGGGACTGATGGGTGAACGTGAAATGAATGTGCTTTCGGGAGACAGCCCGCGGCTCGTTTCGGACGGCGATACGTTGTTCGGTGTGTTTGACGAGGGCATGACGGGCGTGGGAAAGAAACTTACGGCGATTATGGATGGTGCCGGTGAAATCCGGGATACTCTGGTCGCTCTTATGGATTCCATTTCCGAAGGGGCTGCGGGCAAGAAGATTGATCGCGTTTCTAACAAGGCGGATCGACTTGTGAAGCTGACCAAGGGGAATGTCCGCGAATGGAAGAGCGAGGTGCAGTCCTTGCTTGACAAATGCGACCGTTCCCTGGAAAGTGCGCAGGCGGCGCTGGACGGGGTGTCGTCCCGTGCAGGGAGCAAGCTTGCTGAGGTCGATAATTTGATGGACCGTACGCGGGAACTGTTGTCGAGGGTAGATGTTCTGAAGTCCCAGTCCGAGAAAATTATGGCAAAGCTTGCCAAAGGGGATAATTCCGCCGGACTCCTGCTTCAGAAGGATTCGCCTATCAATAGGGAGCTCGACAAGCTGCTCCAGGACGTCGATTCCCTGCTGAACGATGTCAAAAAGAACGGTCTAGACATTAATATCGATATTTTCTAAAAAAAGTTTACCCTTTTTTGAAAAAATAAGTTATTTATCATTCTATCGGAACAAATGCGTAATTGCAACCAAGGAGAAAACCATGGCTGAGAAGAAATCTGCTGAAAAGAAACCCGTCAAGATGAGTGATGAGGATTTGAAGTTCTTTGAAGATATGTTGATTGAAAAACGCCGCCAGATCGTAACGGCGCAGACTGATTTTGACAAGACGGAAACTTTCAAGAACCAGGCGCAGGCAGGCGAAGGTGGCGAATCCAACAGTGCCGACCTCGCAACCGACTATAACGCCCTGGAAACGAACTTCTCCCTGGCTGCCCGCGAAGGCAAGTACCTGGTGTACCTCGAAGAAGCGCTCAAGCGCATCAAGAAGGGTACCTTCGGTATCTGCAAGGTGTGCGGCGAACTCATTCCGAAGGCCCGCCTGATTGCGGTTCCGACTGCAACCAAGTGTGTGAACTGCAAGGAAGAAACCAAGCGCAAGGAAAAGGAAGACAGCCGCCTCGAAATGGCCCGCATGCTCGCCGAAGCCCAGCGCCGCGAAATGCAGAAGAAAGCCGCCGGAAAGTAATTCGGATTTCGGAATTCAGAATTCGGAAAAAAAGAATTGCACCCAAACAATGTTTGGGTGCTTTTTTAATAACTCTGAACTCCGAATTCAGAATTCTGAATTCGGGCTTACCCCTTGGCGAGCAGTTCCATGAGTTCGCTGTCGAGTCTTTCGGGATTGTCGTACTGCTTCAGGTTCTGGTGCAGCGATTCTCCCTTCGACACGATGCCGAAGTCCAGGTTCTTGTAGTTCCAGTAGCTGTAGCCTACGTCTGCATCGCGCAGGATTTCCATGAAGTCGCGCATCCATGCCAGCTGGTACTGGCGTGCGACTTGCACGTACACCCCGAATTCGTTGCAGGCGACGGGCAGGTCGTACTTCGCGCGGAAGTCGAGAGCGTTCTGGATACTTTCTTGCAGACGGGCCTTGTCCCACTTGCCGTATTCCACGTCGAGGCGGGTCTTTCCGCTTTCGTCGGGAGCAGGTGCGGCATAGTCGCCGGGCCACGGGCGGTCAATGTGGAAGAACGGGTCGCCAATCCATGCCGCATGCTGGTGCGTGAAGGTCACCGGGGTGTAGGTGTGGAAACTGTAGATGGCGTTGTCGTCGTCCATGGGAGTCAGGTACTTGAACTCGCGGGCGCTGTTCCACTTGTTGCTCCCTACCACGATGGTGTTCTTCGGGGCGTGCTTGCGGATTGCCCAGAAAATTTCGTCTTTTACTTTGTCCCAAACCAGGGAATCGGCGGCGGCGGGCTCGTTCAGGAGTTCCATCATCACGCGCGACTCGCCGCTGTAACGCTCGGCCATAAACGACCAGACCTTGGCGGTGTCCTTGCGGGCGTCGGCGCTTACAAAGAAGGGCTGTTCCTGCGAGCAACCCAGATGGAAGTCGTGCCCCGGGCACTTGTGCAGGTCGAGAATCACGTCGAGGTCGTTTGCCTGGATTTCCTTGATGGCCTTGTCCAGCAGCGCAAATACTTCGTCCTTGGGTTTGAGGGAGCCTTCGTCGAACAGGTTAAAGTAGTCCACCGGCAGGCGCACGTGGTTGAACCCCGCACCGCGGATGCGCTTGAAATCTGCGTCGCCGAGGAATGTCTTGATGTGTTCAATGATCCCGGGAAAACCGACGGGATCTTTTTCCTGGATGCAGTCCACCTGACTGAACCATCCGCCCAAATTCACTCCCCGCAGTCTTTCTTTAATCATTGTATCATCCGTTATTTTGCGAAAAGGCGGAATTGCCTTATTCGTTTACGATCGTTAGGTCTTCTTCGGCGATGTTCAGGCTCATGATGACTTCCATGTCATCGGGCAGGTCCTTGAAATCGACTACCAGTCCAACCTTCTTGGATTCGTCCTTCTGCTTTTCGAACAGGACGACATCGAAAATCTTCATCTTGACCACCGCCTCTTGAGTGACGGGGATTTCTACGGTCATGCCCTTGCTGATGGGCCCTTCAACAATCTTGCCCTTGAACACCAGGGAAGTCTGGTCGTCGCCGAGCGAGGTCTTCTTCACATGAAATACAGCCATTATACCTTAGCCATTTTTCGGTTATTCTTCTGTTATTTGATTTTTGACCCTGTTGCAGGTCGTGGCGAAAAATTAACTTTTTTATATGGCTTTACGAGTTGGACGAATCCCTTTTTTGGTCTGTGCGCCGTTTTTTCATGACTTCCTTGGTCGAGAGTCCGAACTTGGCGACGTGGAATTTGTGGACGGCCCTCCGAGTGCACACTGTGCGGGCCTCAAGGACGGCTCGATCCATCTGTCTCCGGCTTCTTCGATTACCTTTGCGCAAAAACCGGGCGCCTTCGTTCTTGCTCCCGATATATGCACTTCCTGCTCGTTTGAAGTCCGTTCGGTTAAGTTGTATGCAAAATACCCGATCGAGGATTTGAATGGACGGAAGGTCCGCTTGACGGGACAGAGCATGACATCAGTGAATTTGTTGAAAATCCTGATGCGGGAACGGTTCGGGATTGAGCCTGTATACGGTGTTGGGGCCTACGAGCCTTCCGACGACGCCTGCCTCTTGATTGGCGACCAGGCCCTCGAAGAAAATGAACGGCATCGGTTTGCGTTCGACTATGACCTGGGTTCACTTTGGCAGGACTGGCAGGGCGTGCCGTTTGTCTTTGGAGCGTGGATTATTTCGAAGTCGGCCTTGCAGCCGGAATTGCGGCGGACGCTTCAAATGTACTTGCAGGCGACGCGCGAAAGTATCGAAAGCTTCCGTACGAATCCGTCGCGGGCCTTGGACCGGTGGCTTGGGCGCTACCCGGTGAAACTTTCCCGTTCGGTGGTCGAGAATTATTATTCGGCGCTGGATTACCGCTTTACCGAAGCCCGCAAGCGTTCGCTAACCTTATTTTTTGAACATGCGGCACGACTTGGGCTGATTCGCGAGGTGCCCCCGCTGGAATTTTTGTTATTTTAGTATTGTAACCCATTCACCTGGGGGAAACTTATGGTCGAAGAAAAAATCCTGATAGTCGATGACAACGCGGAAGTCATTGAGAAGACGAAACACCTCTTGACCGAGGTGGGCTACGACGTTACCAGTTGCAATTCGGGCAAGGACGCTCTCGAGTTCCTGAAAGACAATACCGTGGACCTCGTTCTTCTGGATATCAATATGCCGAACATGAACGGCTTCGATGTCTGCCTCCGTATTCGCCAGCGCCATCCGCTGGATGATCTCCCGATTATTTTCCTCACGAGCCGCGAAGATAGCGACAGCGTGACCAAGGGGTTCCAGGCGGGCGCATCGGACTTTGTAAGCAAGAGTGCCATTTCCGAAATCCTGCTTGCTCGCGTGAACGTGCATATTCGTCTTTCCCGCTCGCTTAGGAACTTGCGCGACATTTCCCTGACGGACGACATGACGGGATGCTTCAACCGTCGTCACGGAATGTACTCGTTGCGTGAATGGTTCTCGCGTTCCAAGCGTTACGGCTCGCAGTTCGCCATCATCTATTTTGACTTGAACGGACTCAAGGCGACGAACGACCTGTATGGCCACCAGGCGGGTGACCTGCTCCTGCGTTCGGTCTCCTCGGCAATCAAGGGAATCCTGCGTGAAACCGACCAGCTCTTTAGAATGGGAGGTGACGAGTTCCTGGTCATTTGTCCTGAAACCGACAAGAAGGGGGCCATGGTCTGCGCCGAACGCATGCAGAAGGCCGTGTCCGAAATTACGATTGTGGACAAACGAGCATCCTTCGCGTACGGCATCGCCTATTCCGCCGAAGACTACAAGGAAATGGACGACATGCTGCACAGCGCCGACGTTTCCATGTACAAGATGAAACAGGAAATGGAAAAGTAACCCAGAGTGTCATCCTGAGCTATACGAAACTTGGCAACTTGTTGCCTTAGTTGAGTTATCCTCTATGTGGAGGAGAGCCGTAAGGCTCGCAGTCGATATACGAAACTTGAAACTTTAGTTTCTTAGTTGAGTTAGGTTCGAAGGAGCAGGATCTCTAGTAGAAGTCATCCTGGAGCCACGAGGTGGCGAACGGGATCCAGGAACTAGAAAATCCTGCCGTTCGGTAGGATTTTTTCATAAGTCGTCCAGGAACCGCAATGCGTTTCAGATGGGCGTGTCTATGGATCCCCTCCCGTTGGTCGAGGAAGACTCTGTTGTATACGTCATTCAGGAGGCCATCCCTGCAGCAAAAGGTCTCCGTCCCCCCCTCACGTCATCCAGGAATGGAGTAGAAGCTTGTCATCCTGGAGCCACGAAGTGGCGAACGGGATCCAGGAACTAAAAAATCCTACTTGATGGAAGCGAGGAGCTTTTTCAGGCGTTCGGCAATGGTTGCCCAGTCGCCCGCGGCCATCAGCTTCGGGTCGTAAATGCTTGCGCCGAACGAAAGCAGGTTTGCGCCGGCCTTCAAGTAGCTTGCGGCGTTCTCCGGGTTCACGCCGCCGCATGCCATCAGTGGAATGTCGCGGAACGGCCCGCGCAGCGCCTTGATGTATTCGGGGCCGCCCACGCAGTTTACCGGGAAAATCTTTACGGCGGTGGCGCCGAGGTCGTATGCCTTCTGGACTTCGGTGGGTGTGAGTGCGCCCGGAATAATCGGGATGCGCGCCGTGGCAGACAGGCGGATGATTTCGTTGCGCGTATTGGGCGTCACGATAAATTCAGCACCTGCGGCAATAGCCTTGTCCAAGTCGCTCCCGTGGCGCACAGTGCCTGCACCTACGGTAATGCCGTAAGGCTTTGCAGCGGCCTTGAGGTCGGCGATGATTGCTTCGGCGTTTGCGGTGTTCATGGTGACTTCAATCGCTTTGAGGCCGCATTCGGCAGCCGTCTTGACGCAAGATTCTTCGGCGCCCTGGGGTATGTCGCGGAGAATGCCCACGACCGGCATCGGTTGTAAAAATTCAAGCAGATTCATGCCCTAAATATATATGAAAAATTCCCGAAAGAGTACCACGAAAAAACAAAAAAAAGCCGGCTTTGTGGGCCGACTTTTTCATGATATGTAATGAACTTACTTGATTCTGATGCTCTGGGTTGCAAGGACCTTGCCGTTTTGCATGACCCTTGCAATCAGGGCGCCGCGGTGCGGAAGGTTTGCGAGGCTCACTTCGGCGCGGGTTCCGTAGAAGTCCCGGGCCATCAGCTGGTTGCCGAGCATGTCAAAGATTTTGACAGTCTTGGTGCCTTCAGTGTTGGTAAGCACGTAGAGCCTGTTGTTACCTACTTGCATGCGAGCCTTGGCAATGGTTGTCTTCGGCGCTACAAAGCCGACGCGGTCGCTGGTGGTTTCACCCGGACCGTAACCCCACAGGAGTTTGCCCTTGCTGCGAATGACGTTGTACGGGTCACGAGGCGGCTGCTGAATATCGCCCTGGTCTTTGTCCCAGTCAGGAGCGCCGTCGTAGGCCGGGGCGTCCTTGGATTCAGAGTGGGCGGTAAAGCTCCAGCCGTCAGTGACTTTGACCTTGGAGGGCGTGCGAAATGTTTCGCACACGTTATTTTGTTTAACGCCAGAAGAAATGCTTATGTCAAGACGAAGCCTGCCGCCAAGGCCAATGGTGCCGACACTGATGGCCTGTGCCCAAGTGTAGGTATTCTTGTCTTTATTGTAGGTGTCTTCGACCTTTACTGGAGGGGTGCTTCTCAAAAGGTTTCTAAGTTCTCGGTCATTATCGCAGACTTTATTAAAACCGCCGATGTCGTAGGCTTGACAAATGTCATTGTCGAATATGGCTCCGCAAGCGTCAATATCTTCTTCGCTTGCATCAAAATAGATGTAGGCGACAACGCTATCGAGGTCATCCAGGGTTTCGTTGACGAATTGAACATTAAAAAAGTCCATTTTATTGATCGTGTAGTGGTATGCCGTTGTATAAACCTCGTTGGAGAAGGGCGAGGCTTCCGTGGTATCGCAGTTATCGCACTTCTTTTCGTAGTAGTCGCTACCGCCGTTACTCACGAGGGTGAGGGCAGATGTCAAAAGTGTTGCTGCGTTGAGCGTCACCTCGGAGATATAGAAGTTTTCCCAGCTCAATCTGTCAGGATTCATTGAAGTTGTGGCGGGGTCTTGCCAGCCTACCAGGGCTCCGACAGGGGCGTTGTATTTATAAGCGAGGCCCGGCCAATTTTTGCCTTCGGGGTTTGCTGCCCTGTGGAAGGGGTGCGCGTCATTCTTGTCGCCTACGCCATACACAAACGAGATGTCCCACGGGTTTACGCCGAATAGGTAGTTCAACTGATTGATACCGAGCTGGCGCATTTCGCTTGCTTTAAGGCCTGTGCTTGCCATGGCCGGGAGCGTGACGCCCTGCTTTTCGATATCGGCGGCCACGTCGGCGTATGCCAATACTTCAAAGATGTTGCCGGCTTGATAACCATTGAAAATCCATGCCTGATCAGTCAACATAGTGTACCAGATGGGATCGTAGCTGACGGTGTTTGATAATAGTTTGCCTGTTTCCGGTGCAGGGAGCGTGATGGAATTGCCTGAGCTGCTTAGGTAACTGATGTTGTCGATCATATCGGCAAGGCAGTCTTCAATAGCGGCAAGGCGTTCATCTTCGGTAAGCCCATATTCAGATGTAGCCTTGGACTTGTCGGCAAGAATTAACTTGTACAGAGCGTATAGGGCGTATGAATGTGCGTTTGCCCAGCTTGTATTTTTGGAACTCTTTAACATGCCTCCGTAATTATTAGTCATGAACCATCCACCGTTAAAACAGCCGGCACAATTGAGTTCTCTTTGACCATCGTATAACTCTTTATTACGTAAAGCGTCGTCGGCGTAATCTTTTTTGCCTGTAGCGTACAGGAGCGCCACCGAAGCGAGTGCCAAGTCGTCGGTAAATTCGTTGTTGCCCATATAGGCAAGCGAACCCCAACCTGCAGCCTGTTTATTATTGACAAAGGGCTTGTCGCCGTCGTATTTGTCTTTGCCTTGAGCAAGAGCCTTGGCGAAGTCGTACATCTTTTCAGCTACCACCAAGCAACTGTCTGCAAACTTCCTGTCGTATTTGGCGTAGTCCTTGCTGAGAATGGCAAGGCCAGCAGCAATTTCACTGGAAATGTTGGCGCCGAGTTCGCCGAGTCGTACATCGCGTTCGGTTGGACCTCCGCGGCCGGTAACGGTTACATAGTCTTGAACTTCCGGGCGCCCCCACCAGCCGTGATCACTGCCGAAGTTACCCACGGAAACGGGCATATCGTCAACGACGCCCTTGGCGAATTCGTACGCTTTCAAGAAAAAGTCGGCACCGTGTTTGGCTTCACGCAGAACATCGGGCACGCCGTCGGTCTTTACAAATTCACCTTGGTTGTAAGCGTAGTGGTCTACGTCCTTGGCGGGGTTCGTGGCGGACATCACGGCGAGTGCTGCAAAGGCGAAGGCTTGCGTTTGGGATTCCTTCAGGTGGTCTCCTGCGTCGTACCAGCCGCCCTGCAAGGCGCCTTCTTTCGATGTATAGCCTTCAGCAGCCACGGACTTGTTGTTTTCAATAACTACCACCTTGCCGCCGCCATCTTTGGTATGGCTCGGGCCGTGGAACCACGATTCGGAATTACCGCTACGCTGGATGCCGAAGAACTTCAGGGAGGCGTCTTTTGCCATGGTGTAAACGTCGTCGCTCACAATGAAGGTGCTGGAGATTTCGTCTCCGACCTTGATACGCAGGCGCTTTTCGGTAGGTACGTTCTGCGGGATTTTGCCGACAAAGATATTGCCTTCAGGTCCGGTGATTTCAACCTTGTAGCGTTTCGGGTCGTTTGTTGCTACGTCGGTGCCAGCAATAATTGTCCAGTCGCTCTTGGTTGTCGTTTCGGTTGCGGTAAACGTTCCGGTAATCTTGGTGCTGAGCGACTTGCCGTCTGCATCCACGACTTCAAATTCCGTCGCCTTGCTGCCCACAAAGTAGAACTGGCGCTCTTTATCGCTCTTGAGGTAGCCCGCCTGGTTCACGCGAATCGGCGAAATCTTGGTGTTGATGGCGTCAAGGTAGGCCTGGTCCAAGGTGTCGGGCATCATCGCCCCCGCCTTAAAACTTGCGGGAGTAGCCTCTTTCGGAAGCATACCTGTTTTCTTGGTGACCGTCGTGTCAAAGTTTTCGAACACTTTCGCGTCCCAGCTCAAGGGCCAGGTCGGGCGAATCAGGTCGTATGGCGTGGTAGCGGCCATTGCTGCGGTTGCAGAAAGAGCGGCCAGGGTAGAGGCTATAACCCCCGTCGAATTTTTAAGATGCATATCATCCTCCGATTATTCAGATTCAATATAGCATCTTCTATTCCTTTTGTAAGCAAAAAGTAAGTTTTTGTGACCTGTATTACATATTATTCGAATCGTAGCGCTTCGATGGGATCCAGGCGAGATGCCTTGCGGGCCGGGTACCATCCGAAAAAGACTCCGGTGGCAAAGCACACGCCAAAGCTCACGATAACGCTCGTGATGGACACGCTCATGGGCCAGTTCATGGCAATCTTGACCGTCTCGGAAGCGGCAATGCCAAGGGCGATCCCGATGGCGCCGCCAAGCAGGCTGATGATGACCGATTCAAAAAGGAACTGCAACAGAATGTCGCGGCCGCGGGCACCGATAGCCATACGCAGGCCGATTTCCTTGGTGCGTTCGGTCACGGACACGTACATAATGTTCATGATGCCGATGCCGCCTACAAACAAACTAATTCCTGCAATCGCGGTCAGCACCAGCGAGAGCATGTCCGAGGTGCTGGTGACCATCTGGATCATTTCTTCTTGGGTAAAAACGCGGAAGGGGTCGGTGGGCTTTGTCCAGCTGCGGCGTTCTTTCAAGATTCCCATGATTTCTTCGGTGGCCTGCGCCGCGTAGCCCTCGCCAATAGAATTCGCGTAAATCTGGCGGATGTTCGTGGTGGCGTTGAACCGCTTCATCACGGTTTGGTAGGGTGTAAAAATCACGTCGTCGTTGTCTTGCCCGAAATCGCCGGAGCCTTTCGCCTTTAGGGTACCGATGACCTTGAGCGGAATGCTCTTGTAGCGGATGGTTTTGCCGATGGGGTCGCCTTCGGGGAACAGATTTTTCACGACGGTCTGGCCAATCACGCAGACTTTGGCCATGCGGTCTGCCTGGTCGTCGAACATGACGCCGTCTTCGATTTCGTAGTTGCGGATTTTCAGGTAGTCGGCCGATACGCCGCTCAAGGCCGTGGGGGAGTTGTTGTTGCCTACAATGGCCTGCCCGCCTACGGTTATCATGGGCGAGACGCCGTTAATGTAGGTGGCGTTTTCGCGGATCGCGATGACGTCGGCTTCTTCGAGCGATTCGGTGGATTCCATTTGCACGCCGCCGCGACGGTCGCGGTTCGGCATGATGATGATGGCGTTCGTGCCCATGGCGGTCATCTGTTCCTTGATGGATTTTTTGGAACCTTCGCCCATGGCGACCATGGTGATGACGGCTGCGACACCGATCACGATGCCTAGCACCGAAAGGAAGGTGCGCATGCGGTTACGGAGCAAAGCCTTGAGTGCAATTTTTATAAGAGTAAAAGGAGACATGTGTGAATTCGGATTTCAGAGTTCGGATTTCGGAGTTGAAGTTAATTTGGAATTCAGAGTTGAAAATAATTCTTAATTCTGAATTCCGAAATCTGAATTAATCATAAGTTTCGGGGGGTGGGAGCGCTTCGAATGCGGCTTTGGCGTCTTGAACGGTTTCGTTCTTCACGTCTTTTTTCAAAAGTCCGTCGCGCAGCGTAATGGTGCGCCCGCTAAAAGTCGCGATGTCGGGTTCATGCGTCACGAAGGCGATGGTTTTTCCTTGGCGGTTCAGCTCCTGGAAAATCATCATGATTTCGTAACTGGTACGCGTATCTAGGTTTCCGGTGGCTTCGTCGGCCAAGATGATGACCGGGTCGTTTACGAGTGCGCGGGCGATGGCGACTCGTTGCTGCTGGCCGCCCGACATTTGGTTCGGCAAGTGGTTCATGCGGTCTTCAAGCCCGACCATCTTTAACGCCTCGATAGCGCGGCGGTGGCGTTCCGCTGCCGAAATTTTCGAATTGTACAAAAGCGGGAGTTCTACGTTTTCGATAGCCGTGGTGCGGCTGAGCAGGTTGTAGCTCTGGAACACGAATCCAAGTTTCTGGCTACGGATGCGGGCGAGGGCATCGCGCTTCAGTTTTTCGGTGTGTTCCCCGTCCAGAATGTACTGTCCAGAGGTCGGCTTGTCCATGCAACCCAAAATGTTCAGCATGGTCGACTTGCCCGACCCGCTGGTGCCCATGATGGTCACGAATTCGCCGGGGTAGATATCAAAAGAAACTCCACGCAGCGCGTGGACCGTTTCTTCGCCCATTTTAAAGTCTCGGCGGATATTCTGTATAGATAAAATCGGGTTCATAATCGCTATTTTGATGCTTAATATAAACTTTTCGTTGCATTTGTGCGGAATGTTCTGATTTTATATGCAAATTTAGGTGTGAACTGGGTCACATTTGGCACTAAACTTGCAAAAATACTACATTGTGAAATAATGAAATAAAGACATGCGAGGGATACAATGAAAAAAATCATTGCTTTATCATTGGTCGCTGGTGGTCTTGCCTTTGCCCAGTCGGGGCTTCAGGGCGGATCTTCCGGTATACATCAACACAACGCCTATACATTGGGGAAGGGCGGCATTGAAATTGGAACGGGTGGCGATGTTTCGCTGGACTCCTGGTCCCAGTCTCGTGGCGGCGTGCTCTCGGTGAATAAGCAGGAACGCTCCTTCCATTCGCAGGCGGGCTCGTTGTCGGGTAATGTCCACCTGGCTGTCGGTCTGCAGGAATTCCTGGATTTGGGCGTATCCCTGCCTCTTTATTACGATCATGCCAACCTGCGCGGTAGTGGCGAAGGCGATCTTTGGAAAAATAGCCGTGGTGACGTGGATATCTGGATGAAGTCCGGTCTTGTGGGGGATGCCAGGAGCTTCTTTGCCGCCGCAGCATTGATCGATGTCTATATCCCGACGGGTGAAAAGGGTGCTGGCGTTCGTCCTCGCCATGCGTGGTATCTGAATGACGATGCGGGTAATACCAACCCCTATTCTTCGGATGAAGTGAACTTCGCCGGAACCTTGGTGCTTACCTTGAATTTCGGTGCACTGGGTGTACCGGTCGTGTGGAACTTCCATGCGGGTTATGTGTTTGCCGACAAGGGTACCAATACGCTTGTTTACGGTTCGGGCTTGAATATCCTTCCGACCAGCTGGCTTGATATCTTTGTGGAATATACGGGTGAAATGCGTGTCGAGGATGGTGCCTACCGTCGTGACCCGATGGACGACCCGATGCTCGTGACTCCGGGTCTTCGTTTCCACCTGCCGTGGAATATCGACTTCGCCCTGGGTGCAGATATCGCAGTCCGTACTTTGAAGAATATTGGCTACGATACCAAGGATGAAATGAAGAGTGTTGAAAACCACACCGTGCATTACGAAGCAAAGCAGGGTGAAATCCGTTACGGTTATGCGCCGACTCCGACCATTGCCGGTACGGCTCTCCTGACCTGGCGCTTCGGTGGCAACGCCAAGCACGACGAAGACGGCGATGGCGTTCCGGATGAAAAGGACCAGTGCCAGCATACGCCGGACGTGGCCACGGTTGATACTCTGGGCTGCCCGATCGATACCGACAAGGACGGCGTGATCGATGGCCTCGACATGTGTGAAAAGACTCCTTACGGTGCCGAAGTGGATACGGCCGGCTGTCCGATGGATACCGACAAGGACGGTATTCTCGACGGTCTTGACAAGTGCCCGAACACCACCGAAGGCGCTCCGATTGATTCGCTCGGCTGCGAACCGGATTCCGATGCCGATGGCGTGCCCAATACTTCTGACAAGTGCCCGAATACCTTGGCTGGCGTGAAGGTCGATACTCTCGGCTGCCCGAAGGATTCCGACAAGGACGGCGTCTACGACGGTCTCGACAAGTGCGAAAATACCCCGGCCAACTTGCCTGTGGATTCGACGGGTTGCCCGGCCGACGCCGACAAGGATGGCATTGCTGATGCGTTTGACAAGTGCCCGAATACTCCGGCGAACCTCCCGGTCGACACCCTCGGTTGCCCGGCTGACGCCGACAAGGATGGCGTGCCCGATGCTCTCGACAAGTGCCCGAACACTCGCGAAGGTGCCCAGGTGAATGCGGAAGGCTGCGAAGGCGACTATGATGGCGACGGTATTCCTGATGCGGTTGACCAGTGCCCGAACACCAAGCAGGGCTTGGCCGTTGATTCCACCGGTTGCCCGGCTGATGCCGACAAGGATGGCGTGCCTGATGCTCTCGATAAGTGCCAGGATACCAAGATCGGTATGACGGTTGACAACACCGGTTGCCCGCTCGACTTCGACAAGGACGGCGTGCCCGATGGTCTTGACCAGTGCCCGAACACTCAGCAGGGCGTGCCTGTTGACTCTACGGGTTGCAGCGCCGATGCCGACAAGGATGGTGTCTACGATGCCGCTGACAAGTGCCCGAATACTCCTGCAGGTGCAGCGGTCGACACCCTCGGTTGCCCGATTGACACCGACAAGGACGGCGTACCTGACTATCAGGACAAGTGCCCGAACACCCTCGAAGGCGTCCGCATCGACAAGAAGGGTTGCCCCCTGAACAAGAAGGAAGACTTGGAACAGTTGAAGAAGGGCATTAACTTCCAGAGCGGTTCCAAGAAACTGACGAAGTCCAGCTACAAGACCTTGAACAACATCGTTGCCTTGATGAAGAAGTTCGGCACGGCAAACATCGAAGTTCAGGGCCATACGGACAACACCGGTTCCGAAGAAACCAACAAGAAGATTTCTCAGGACCGTGCCCAGGTGGTGGTGGATTACTTTATCCAGAACGGTATTTCTCCTGACCGCCTTCGCGCCGTGGGCTTCGGTTCCGACAAGCCGATCGCCGACAACAAGACGAAGAAGGGCCGCTCCAAGAACCGCCGTGTTGAACTCGTACCGTTCTAATCGGAAATCTTGAAAAAAAAAGTGCAGCTCCGCTGCAAAAAAGGGTCGCCGCAAAGGCACCCTTTTTTGTATGAATAAAACCAACACTGAAATTAAAATTTCCTTTAACTCCGAACGCTGAATTCCGAATTATCACAACTCCGAACTCTGAACACTGAATTCCGAATTATCACAACTCCGAATTCTGAACTCTGGATTCCGAATTATCGCAACTCCGAATTCTGAACACTGAATTCCGAATTATCACAACTCCGAACTCTGAACACTGAATTCCGAATTATCGCAACTCCGAATTCTGAACTCTGAATTCCGAATTATCACAACTCCGAATTCTGAACTCTGGATTCCGAATTATCACAACTCCGAACTCTGAATTCCGAATTCAGAATTACCTAAACACCCACTTCTTATACAGCGTAAAGCTTGCAACCACATAAACGCCGTTCGCGATGATGTTTGCGAAGAAGCCGGGTTTCATGTACTGCGAAATGAATTCGGTAAATGGCTTGCACCAGGCGGTGTCAAGTGCGTAGACGGTTGCTTCGAGAGTGGCGAGGTTAAGGAGGTAGGCGGCAGCGAAGACGATGACGAATCGGATGACTTCGGTGCGTTTCCGGTTCGTGCTCTTGAAATTCCAGATGCGGTTCATCAGGTAGCTGTTGATGGCGCCGAAGATGAATCCGAGAAAATTGGAAAGTTCCAGGTTCCAGTCAAGCAGCTGATGCATCACCCAGACCGAGGCGAGGGTAATGAGCGTGTTCATGACGCCGATGATATTGTACTTGATGAAATGCTTCACATGGAAAAATATACAATTCGGATTTCGGATTTCGGAATTCGGAAATGATAAAATCTCTGAATTCTGAATTCCGAATTCTGAACTAAGATGCCTTTTTATCTAATTTTATCGTATGAATTGGTTTGATTCTAAAAAGTGTTCTGCGGTCGATGCCGCGGCGATGATCAACGATGGCGATGTGCTCGGAGTTTCTGGATTTACCTTGGCGGGTTACCCCAAGGAGGTTCCCACGGCTTTGGCCGCGCGTGCCGAAAAGTTGCATGCCGAAGGTAAGCCTTTCAAGGTGACGCTTTTTTCGGGCGCGTCGACTGGAGATAGCTGCGATGGCGCTCTTGCGCGTGCCGGTGCGGTGAGCCTCAGAATGCCCTACCAGAGCAATCCGAGTCTTCGCAAGGCGATTAACGCAGGTGAAATCAAGTACATCGACGCGCACCTCGGCAAGATGGGTTACCTGGTTCGTACCGGTGCGGTGCCTGCGCCGACGGTCGCCATCATCGAAGTTTCTGCGATTCTGGGCGATGGTCGCGTGTGCCTTTCGACCTCGGGCGGAAATTCGGTGACTTACCTGGAGATGGCGCCGAAGATTATCCTGGAACTGAATACGCGTCTCGGAGATTCCTTTATGGGAATCCACGACACGGCACTCCCGGAACTCCCGCCGCATGCAAAGCCGCTCCCCATCTATAGTGCCGGGGACCGTGTTGGCGGTGAATTTGTCAAGATTGATACGAATAAAGTCATTGCGGTTGTCGAGACTTCTCGCCTTGACGAGGTAAATCCGTTCGTGGAACCCGACGAAGTTTCCAGGAACATTGGCGAACGCATTTTGGACTTTATCTGTTTCGAAGAGAGTAAGGGCAGACTCCCCAAGGGACTTGCGTTCCAGAGCGGCGTGGGTAAAGTCGCTAATGCTGTTTTGAGTGCCATGTCCGATGACAGCCGCCTCGGAACCATCGACCTTTATACTGAAGTCATCCAGGAAGCCGTATTCCCGCTGCTGAAAAAAGGAAAACTCGGTGTCGCTTCGGGCACGGCTCTTACTTTGTCTGAAGGAGCGCAGAAGGAATTTGTTGAAAATAGCGCTGAATGGAAAAAGCACTTGGTGCTTCGCCAGCAGGAAGTGAGCAATAGCCCCGACGTGATTCGCCGCGTGGGAGTCATTTCGATGAACACGGCGCTGGAAGTGGATATCTTTGGCAATGTGAACAGCAGCCTTGTCTCGGGCTCTGCGATGATGAACGGAATCGGCGGTGCCGCCGACTTTGCAAGGAACTGCGCACTGGGCATTTTTCTGACGCCGTCGGTTGCAAAAAATGGCGCCATCAGTTCGATTGTGCCTTACGTGAGTCATGTGGACCAGACGGATCACGACACGATGATTTTTGTGACGGAGCAAGGCCTTGCCGACTTGCGTGGGCTTCCTGCCGAAGAACGTGCAAGACTCATTATCAAGAATTGTGCGCACCCGGATTTTCGCGAACCCCTGACGGACTTTTTGGAATATAGTCTGAAGCACGCCAAGGGAATCCACATGCCGATTGCCCTGGAACGTGCCTTTGAGATGCACCGCCGGTTCCTCGAAACCGGGAAAATGCTGTAACATTCCCCTATTGTCCCCCTATTACCCCCGCAAGACGGGGGTTTATTTTATTTAACGGAAAAACTTTTTATATTGCTTGAATGATGCTGAAACGACGAATCAATCGCCTAATGGGGACTGTTGTCCTTACTTTTACCACTTGCGCTCTGGTGGCGTGTTCGAGCCATGATTCCTCTTCGTCGTCTCTGGAAGAAGATTCCGCAGAAGAAAGCTCGGAATCCTCTTCGGATCCACATTCGGACAAGAATTCCAGTGGAGTTGTTGCTCTCGATTCCTTGGGACGTCCGATGTCGAGTTCCGGCGTCATACAGGGCGGTTCTTCGGCAGGTCTTTCGAGTTCGTCGGTAGGACCGGTTGTCGGAATCGAAGATACGGTCATTACGGACACGACTGTCGTGAAGGATGTCAATGCCTTGCCCGAATGTTCTGCCGGGATTGAAGGTGAAACCTTCCTGGTCCAGAGCGAGAACATGCTGTATTTCTGTCTGGGCGGGGACTGGGTTGAAGCGGAAACGGTGGCCCAGGTTGCCCAGGTCGGCTGTCGCAACGGCGTGCTGACTGTGGGGGATGATTCCGAAGACGAAACCTCGGGGTCGGAAAGCTCCGGTGGGAATACGTTCCCCTGGGGAAATTTTGGTGGCAATACCGTCAATACGGCTGCCGTCGATACGGCGGAACCCCGTATGGTGGGAGCGCATCTTTTGGGTGTTGTCGAGAAGGGGCCTTTCCGCTATGGAACCTCGGTGAAGCTGATCGAACTGGATAGCACGCAACATCTGGCCGATTCCAAGCGTATCCACAAGAGCTGCATATTGAATGCGGAAGGTAATTATAGTTTTGACAGTGTCGATTTTGTTTCGCCTTATCTGCGCGTCAAGGCGAACGGATATTTCAGGAATGAGTTGACGGGCGGATTGTCTTCGTCGATCGTTACGCTGGAAGCCGTGGTTGACGTGACGGAGAAGGATTCCGTAAACGTGAATATGCTGACCCACATGGAAGCTCCGCGCGTGTTGAAGCTGGTGGAGAACAGCGGCAATAATCAGCCTATCCGAGCGGTCAAGGCGCAGGCCCTGCGCGACATTCTGGCATCCTTCGAAATCCAGTTGGGATCTTCCAGCACCGGTGGAAATGGGGGTGGTTTCGGCTGGGGAAACTTTGGACAGCAACAACAGACGCTCACGACGGATGGCCGGTTTGCCGAGGATATCGGTCTCTTCGATGGTGACGAGTACAGCGGCGCCCTGCTTGCCATCTCGATCATGATGCAGCGTAAGGGCTCTGGCAACGACATGATGCAGTATACTGCGGGGATTGCGGATCGTATCAAGGGTAACGGAAACTGGGACGACAACAACGCGAAGGCGGATTTGGCGGACTGGCTCATGACGCTAGATACGAGTGGATCTTACGCGACCATTCGGAATAATATCGCCTCGTGGCATTTGGGTAATGTTCCCGATTTCGAAAAGCACCTGAAGCACTTCTGGACGACCGTCTATAACTTTGGCGAGTGCAATGCTTCTAATGCCGATTCCGTGAAATTTATCAGTAACAGTCTGAGCGCCTTCTTTGTCTCGGGTTACGATTTGCAGGGGCCGAAGGTTCGCTTTATCTGTGATGCCGAAACGCACGAGTGGCGTGCGGCGACCGATCTGGAAAAGGATACCTACGGACTCGTGGGTGAATACGAGGGGCAGCTCAAGGTAGGCCGCATCAATACCGACAAGTACTATGTCTATGAACAGAACAAGTGGCGCGCGGCGACCAGCGATGATGTCCAGGATTTCGAGGACTTGAGCGATGTGTACAAGAATCTCAAGTCCGACGAGAAGGTTATTTTCCTGCTGCGTCATGCCGAAAGGACGAACGATACGGGGAAAAAGGGAAACTTGACAGACGGTGGAAAAACGCAATCCAAGAATGTCGGAGCAAAGCTGAAGGGCGAAAGCATCTATTTCGCCAATTCGACTTATACGAGAAGCATAGAAACCTGCGAGAACATTGCTGCGGGTGCCGGGACGAACTATACGGAAAATACGATCGAGGACCTGGATGGCGAATGGTATGTGAAGGACAATTCGCAGTACGAAAGCTGCAAGAGCGCTAATGGTGGTGGATGGGGCACAAATTCGGCTTATGCCTACAAGGGAATATGTCCGGAAGCGTTCTACGATTTCGAAGACCGCAGTGAGGAATTCTTGCAGGAAATCGTCAAGCCGCATTTTGCGAAAGTGAAAAAGGTCGGCGTCTGGATTTCGCACGATACGTTCGTGGTCCCCTTTACCGCCTATTGTACCGACAAGAAGGTCAACCTGCGCTACTTCGATACCAAGCAGTGGATCAATTACCTTGCTGGAGTCGCGATTATTATGGATGCGAGCGGCAAGATGCGCTACGTGCCTGTAAAGGGCCTTGAGTCCGGTTCGATGACGATGTAGTGTATGCCTTGCGTGGTGGGTGACCGCGCAAAAATGGGATGTCTTGGAAAATGGATTTGGTTAGAATAATTCGGTTGTGTGTTGTGCCGCTAGCTTTTGTTATGCTGTCGGCATGTTCTGGTGAAAATTCTACCGGTGGCGTTGCAGGAAGCGATTCGCCGGAAAACAGTCACGGTTCATCGGCGCCTGTCGTTGTCGATACCGTGCGCGCACCTTTGTATGTCTACGAAATTCTGAAAGAATATTCGTCCGTCGGTGACGCTGGTGATACTCTCGATTCTGTACGGGTGGCTCTTGAGTCGTCAGGAGCAGATATCTTGACATTGCTGTCTCGCCCCCGTGTGGAACAACTCCTGATGAACCATGTCCCCATAGATTCGGCGGTGGTGCAGGCGAAAAGAGAAGTGGCGGCCGCCTTCGGAATAGACTCCGTCCCGCTGGCTGCGGAATACGATGCGGTCGTGCTCGCTATTTCGGCCTTGATCCAGAACCGGGCAAGCAAGGAAGAAACGGAAAATTTTATCCGTAGCGTGGGGGAGGACCTGAAGGGCGACGGTGTCTGGAATGACCCTAACTTGAAAATCCAGATTGCGGATTGGACCGTGGGTATCGATTCCGTATGGAAGTACAACGATATCCGCAACAACGCGGTGTCGGCTTATGGCGGGAACGTGCCGAACTTCGAACGGTTCATGCGCGCCTTTATTCCGCTGGCTTATGCCTTTGAACCTTGTACCGATGCGAATGCGGGAACGGTCACTTTCGTGAATCAGGGACAGAGCGCCTTATTTGCAAATGACTACGAAACGTCGGACCATTCGGCGGTGCGCTTTATTTGCGACGTGAATAACAGGGAATGGCGCATCGCCCAACCGATAGAAAAGGATACGGCAGACTTTGGCCCTGGCGGGTATGACAGGGAAGTCCGCGAAGGCCGCGTCATTCACGACAACTATTACATCTTCGATGCGGGGACTTGGCGAGTGGCGACCCCGCAGGAAGCCGACGGGTTTACCGACCTAGTGGAAGTCTATGCGAGTCTGAAGGCCGACGACAAGGCGGTTTTTATTATCCGTCATAGCGAACGCACCGATGACACTGGGCCGAACGGTCACCTGACCGATAACGGGAAACAGTATGCCCGCAATTTGGGTTCGCGTCTTGCCGCTGTCGCCAAGGAAGATTTCTATTACGGATATTCGGGCTACGCGCGTACCAAGGAAACCTGCGAAAACATTGCGCAGGGCAAGGGACAGTCGAATTATTCGCTGGACGTATTGCCCTATATGGATGGCAACTGGTTCGTGAAGGACGCCGCGAAGGTCGAGGCTTACATGAATTCGGATGGCGGCGGCTGGGTCGTCTATTCCAGGTATGCGTTTACCGGGGCGTATCCGGACGCCTTCTACGATCTGGAAGCGCGTAGCGAGGAATTGCTCCGGGACAATGTCGTTGCAAATCTTGCGACCATGAAACGCGTCAATGTCCTGTGTACACACGACTTTTTGGTGGTGCCCCTGCTAGCCTACACGACGGATGGACACGCGAATGTCCGTTATTATGAAAAGTGGAAATGGGTGAATTACATGGCCGGTGTCGCCATGATCATTTCGGCCGATGGATCTGTCCGCTATATCCCCGTGAAGGGGCTGGATACCGGAGTCATGTAGGACTTCCCTTACGTTGCGGTCGAGCATGATTGCAACGGAGGAACGCTTTTCCTATATTGTGCGGTATGTTTAAGGTAATCAAGGCATTTTGCCGTCTGCTTTCTAACTACGCTTCACTCTTTGTCATCGCAAGCGCAATAGTCGCATTCTTCGTCCCGGTCGCTTTTGGCTGGGTTCACGGGAATGTATCTTCCGTCATTCTCGGCGTCATTATGTTGAGTATGGGCCTTACCATTTCGACAGACGATGTGCGCAATCTGTTAAAACAGCCGTTCCACATTTTGCTCGGTGCGGTTGCTCAGTATACGATCATGCCGTTTGTGGCCTTCGGGCTTACGAAGGTGTTCGGGCTGGATCCGTACCTTGCCGTGGGTATCATTCTGGTAGGATGCTGCCCGGGCGGCGTTTCGAGCAACGTCATGAGCTTCTTGGCCCATGGCGATGTCACGTATTCCGTGAGCATGACCATGGTGAGCACGCTCCTTGCGCCGATTATGACGCCGCTGCTTGTGCTTTGGCTTGCCGACACGAGCATCGACGTGAATGCGAAGGGAATGTTTCTGAACATTCTGTATGTGACGATTGCGCCGATTACCATCGGGTTCCTTTGCAACTATTTCCTGGGCAAGCGCGCCGTATTTAAGGAAATCCAGTCGAATATGCCCGCCGTCAGTGTGATTGGCCTGATGATGATCGTGGGTGGTGTCGTCGTGACGGTGCGCCCGCAGCTGTTCGCAAACGGCCTTGGCTTGATTTTCCTGGTGCTTGCGGTGGTGTTCTGCCACAATGCGCTGGGCTATTTGCTTGGTTATGGTGTGGGTAAACTTTTCAAGTTCAATACCGCCAAGAAGCGTACCATTGCGATTGAGGTCGGCGTGCAGAATGCCGGCATGGCGACCGTGCTTGCCATGGCTTTCTTTGCGGATCCCGAGAACGTGGCGAAGAACCCCGCCGCGGTACTTTGCATGGTGCCCTGCGCTTTGAGTTGCGCCTATCATTCCATTAGCGGAACGGTGCTGGCAAACATTTTCGCTTGGCGCGACAAGAAAAAGGCGCAGTAAAAACTGCGCCGTCGAGAGAATCTTTCAAGAGATTCTTTTAGCGGATTGCAACTTTTCGCATGTAGCTCGTTCCCTTGGAACGGGCTTTTACAATGTAGATACCGCGATGGCCTTGCTTCCACAGGAATTTGGAGCCGTGGGATTCTGCGATTTTATGACCGTTCATATCGTAAAGGCTCCATTCCGCGGTCTCGGGAAGCGTAAACAGGATGGCGTTTCCCGCGCGGCTCATGCGGATTTCCCCGTTGACGGCCAAGCGGCTTTGCTTGATTGCGGCGGTCTTGGTGAGAGAAGAGGAGTCTCCGGGGGTTGCCGCTTTCGGGTTGTCGATGACGTCGATTACGTTCATAAATGTCCCGCTCATCATCGAGGCGCCGAACCAGGCGAGGAACTGGTCGAAGTACATCTCGTTGTGGAGCGTGTCCTCGATGCCGCCAGTGGGATCCTTGGCGACTCCGAAGTAGTCTCCGCCTTCGTAGAACTTGGCGAGTTCTTCGCTGAAGGCGATGCGGTCGGCAGATTCCCCTGCGGCGACGGCCGCCGTAGCCCACATGCCGATGGTCAGGTGGCTGTGTTCGCTGCGGTAGCGCCAGGTGTCCTTGTTCTTGCTGTCGTTAAAATCGGTCCAGATGTCTTCGGCGGGCAGAAGTTCGCCTGCGTTTTCGATCTGGTAGAAGTTTGCTGCCTTGGCACCGCCCTTCGTATTGATAAAGCTGACGGCGTTTTTGAGGAAAGCCTTGGCGCGAGGCTCGTCAAACCAAACGGCATCGATGGCGACTCGCCAAAGGATTCGGATGGCATCCTTGAAAAAGGCGCGGCTGTTGAAGTAGGCGTTATAGCCGAGGCTTCCGGCCCAGCCGCCGTCAGGACGCATCCAGTCGGGGACCATTCCCATGCTGTATCCGGGGCTGTTTGCCAGTATTTCGTAGGTCTTTTCGACGACCGTATTCCAACGATCGCCGTTGCTGTCGAACTTGGCGAAGATCCTATACCATGCCGGTGAAAAATAGCCTGGGTTCACGAAATCGTCGCCGCCCCAGCCTGCGCCGGGGGCGAGGATTCCGTTGCCTGTAATTTGTTCTGTGCTCCACATGCAATCCAGAATTTTCTGGGCATGTTCGGCGTAACCGTAGTTGAACTTGGTCGAGGTGTAGGGTTTCCACTTGCCGGCGGAAACTAACTTGTCTGCAAAGATCAGGGCGAGGGCGACGTCTTCTTCGGCGTCGGTAGCGGCTCCCCTTCCGGAAATGTTCCCGTTGGGTGCCATTTGCCAGTTGTAGTAACAGCCGCCCCACATCTTTTCGTTGGCAGCGTCCCAGATGGAATTGAAGTGATCCTGGTCGTTGGCGTAGAGTGCGACGAGCATGCCGTATCCGACCGCTTCGCTCACGGCATCGCCCGGTGTTTCGCTCTTGGGGCGGTGAATGAGTCCCTCGCCTTCGCTGTAGGGATCGATGTTTCGACGGATAAGCCCTTGCCACGTGCTGTCGAGAGCGGCTTTCCAGTAAGAAGCGTCGACCTTGGGTTGAGTGTTCGGTAGGTCGAGTACCGCCAGGGAATAGCTGAACGCCCCTGCAATGCAGAGGGGCAATACCTTGAATAAATGCATATAGCCTCCGATCACCCAAACGGATTCCCTGCAGGAATATATAGTAAAAAAGTCTAGTCGAGTTTACCCTGGTAGAGTTCCAGAAGCTTGCGGGAGAGCAGACTCGTGTATTTCGCGTTCGTGAGCGTGATGCGGGCTTTTTCCAGGTTGTTTTTCTGGGTAAGGAAATCGGTGTAGGTGAGTGCTCCGGCGCCCCGCTGTTCTTCGGCGACTGCGAGCGCTTCGGATTCCGCTTCGACCTGGAGGATGGCCGCTTTCCACTGCATATCGGCGCTGACGGCATTCAGGTAAAGCTTTTCGATGTTGTTCTCGAGAGTCTTGAGATTTTCTTTCAGGCTCACCTGCGATTCGGTCTCGTTCACCTGGGCCTGCAGCACCTTGTTTTCCGTGGCACCGCCATCGATAATCGGGATGTTGATGCCGAGCGAAATGGAATTCTGCCAACCGTACTTGAGTTGTCCCTTGTAGTCCCCGGATTCCCATGCCTGCAGGCCGGTGCTGGAATTGGCGCCGAGCGTGACGGTGATGGAACTCCCTTTGCTTGCGACCTGGGTATTCTTCTGTGCGGCGCGTACGGAGATGCTGTCGGACTTGAGCCCCGGATTGGCTTTCTGGGCGTCGGCATTAAGTTGTTCGTAGGCGGGGAGCGGGGGGAGCGAGTCGGGGCTTTCGATGTCTGTTTCGGGGGCTGCAATCTGGAATTCGGCGGAATCGTCGAGCTCCAGTAGCTGGCGCAAGGTGGTCTTGGCGGTGCTTACCGAAAGCTGTGCGCTAAGCTGCGAGGTCTGTTTCTGCAATACGTTCGATTGCGACTGCGTCAGGTCCTTCTTGGTGATGGAGCCCGCTTCGAAAAGCTTGCCGTAATGTTCGAATTCCGCCTGGGCGAGTTCCACGGAGGCGTCTGCGGTGCGCAGGTTCTCGCTTGCGGCTAGTAGGCTCATGTAGGCGTTGAGCACGCTTTCTTGCACGCTGCGTTCCGTCTGCTGCGTGGCGAAAGCGGTCGCCTCCTTGGAGAGCGTCTTGGATTCCACGTTCAGGCTCGTGGCGCCCCCGTCCCAGAGGGTGTAGGAACCGGAAATGCCGAGATTCAGGCGGTAATGGTCCTCGTTGTCGATAAAGGGATGGTCGTAGAGCGTATTCTGGATGCTTGCGCTTACGGTCGGGGAATTGCCCGACTTGGCCTGCTTGACCGAGATGTCGGCCGCCTGTTCGCGAAGCTTGGCGGATTCTAGTTTCAGGCTCGACTTCTTCGCTTGCTTGAGGCAATCCTCCAGCGTCCAGGCGCTTTCGGCGAGGCTTACGGTCGAGAGAGCCGTGAGCAGGAGGGCGGCAAGGATACCTGTATGTGAAACTCTGTTGATCATGCCCTTTAGATGCGCCGGAGCGTCGTTTCGTTGCATTTTGCGGAATTGCACAGACAAGATAACAAAAATGGGTTGCACAAAAAAAAGACCTCCGGGGTAGGAAGCCTTTTTCAAGTGGACGGTACTGGATTTGAACCAGTGACCTCTGCCGTGTGAAAGCAGCGCTCTAAACCAACTGAGCTAACCGTCCGAGGTGCGAGCAAATATAGTAAAGAGTTTTCCCGCTGTCAAGGGTTAATCAGTTCTGAATTCGGATTTCGGAATTCTGAATGATTATAACTCCGAATTCTGAATTCAGAATTCGGAATTAGTTACAGGTATTTGTCTTCGGCGGCACGGAGGATGGTCAGGAATTCGGCCGGATCCTTGGAGGCGATCAGGTCCTTGCGGACTCCCCCGTCGGCCAGGAGGCGGCTCACGGACGAAAGGGCCTTGAGGTGCGGACCTACGGTGTTGCCCGGGCTCACGATCAGGATAATCAGGTAGACGGGCTCCCCGTCGAAAGAGGCGAAATCGAGTCCCCCTTCGATCGTGGCGGCGGCCATGCACATACGGTCTACGCAGTCGATCTTGGCGTGCGGGACGGCGAGTCCGCAGCCGATACCGGTGGATCGGCTCTGTTCGCGGCTCCATACGGCATCAAAGATTTCGTTGCGATGTTCCAATTTGTAGGCACTGCAGAGCGTGTCCACCAGCTCGTTCAGGATTGCTTCCTTGGTCGAGCTCTTGGAGTTGATCAGAATGCAATTGTCGACAAACCTTTCGGAAAGGCGCATGTTGAAACTTCCTTTTGTAAATAACTATATAGATATTTAGCAAAATATATGTCCATTTGGACGAAAAAAGCGCCGATGGAACGAAAAAATATCAAAAAACCTTAAAATTGGTTCAAAAACGCCAATATTTCCATTTGGGAGTTCAGGCTGTCGAACTGGTCCAGGGCCCGTCCCATGACCGAAACGTCTATTTGGCCGGGGGCCTCGGAGCGGCCGATGGACCCGTAGGTGAGGTTCGCGCCTTCCTTGAGCGACCAGAGGCGGCTCACTTTGCCCGTTTCTCCCATGCCGAATGCGGCGAACATCTGGAACTTTTTCGCGAATTTCTTTGCGAACTTGTATAGGCGGTCGCAGTCGCAGTCGGAATTGCTCATGGCGGCGATTTTTAGCCCCTGGGCGCCCATGCGCTTGACATCGTCGGCAAAGGCCTCGAGTTCCATTTCGCTTGGGATGCGGACGAAGTTGTGTTCCGAGACGAGGATGCTTGTCCCCTTGGGGCGCGCCATGTTGTTAAGAGCCTTGAAATCCGAGAGGCAGTCGCGTTCCAGGTCCAGCCACTCCGGCACCTGCTTTGCGCCGAGGACTTTTTCCCACAGGGCGATTCTTTCTATGGATCGCGCGTCGGGGAACCTTCCGCCGTCGCGTTTGAGGCGGACCGTTCCTATCTGGAGCTTGTCGGGGACGATGTTGCGGACTCTTTCAGATAAATTAACCCAATCGGATTCCTTGAAAAAATCGTAGCGGATTTCGATGGCGCCACAGGCGTCGAGGTCGAGACGCACCGCATGGAACAGGTCCTTTTCGGCGGCTTCGAGGACCTCGGGGCCGACCAGGCCGACTAGGTATTTGGGAGAATCGGAAATCATGGCGCAAATATAAAAAATGATGAGTGGTGTGCCGTAAACGCCGAAAAAACCTTTTACAGATCGCGCCGGAAAGACGATAATATATTGAAATTTCTAAATTATGGCTGAACAAAAAGGAACAACTATGGCTCAAACTAAAATTGTGTCTGATTGCAACGAAAAGAACGAGAAGGCCCCTTCCGATATCATGAAGAAGGCCGAAGAATACCTTGCTTCCAAGCGTAAGATTTTCCTGTGGGGCGGCGTCGACGACGAAAGCGCCGAACGCATCGTGAAGGAACTCCTGTACCTGGATTCCCTGAGCCATGACGATATCTATTTCTTTATCAATAGCCCGGGTGGTGTGATTTCCAGTGGTCTTGCCATTTATGACTGCATGAACGCCATCCAGAGCGACGTGGTCACGGTTTGCTGCGGTCAGGCGGCTTCGATGGGTGCCGTGCTTTTGACTTCGGGTGCAAAGGGCAAGCGTGTGGCATGGCCGAATGCCCGCATCATGATTCACCAGCCGCTGATTCACGGTGAAATCGTGGCGCCCGCAAGCGATATCCAGATCCAGGCCGAAGAAATGCTTCGTATCCGTGGCATTACGGGCAAGATCCTTGCGGAAACCTCGGGGCACACCATCGAGGAAATTGACCGCGACACGGAACGCGACAACTTCATGAGCGCCGAAGAAGCCAAGGCCTACGGCCTGGTCGACAAGGTCGAAAGCCTGGTCTAACGGTTGCCCTTGCCTAGTAGGATTATATAATGGGATTTTTTTCTGCCATTAAGAGTGGCCTTGCCAAGACCCGCGACGCCCTGATGGGTGAACTCAAGGGGATTGTCGGTGCCGGAAAGATTACGGACGAAACTCTCGAGGATCTCGAGGAACACCTGATCAAGGCGGATGTCGGTGTCGAAGCCGCGTTCCTCTTGACCGATGCGCTTCGTGAACAGGCGCTCGGAAAGTCGCTCACGACTGAACAGGTGCTCGACATCATGCGTAGCGAAGCGGAACGCCTCTTGAAGGACCCGCCGCCGTTTGAACTCAAGGGCAAGCCCCACGTGGTGCTTGTGATTGGCGTGAACGGCGCCGGTAAAACGACCACGATCGGCAAGCTTGCCGCCCGCCTTAAAGATGAAGGCAAGAAGGTGATGATTGCGGCCTGCGATACGTTCCGTGCGGCGGCGATTGACCAGCTTGAAACCTGGGCGGAACGCAGCGGAGCCGAATTCGTGAAGCATCAGGAAGGTTCCGACCCTGCGGCCGTAGCTTTCGACGCCTGCAATGCGGCGGTGGCCCGCGGCTGCGACGTGGTACTGATCGATACCGCCGGCCGTCTGCACAACAAAGACTACTTGATGGAAGAACTCAAGAAGATTGTCCGCGTCATCAAGAAGGTGGATCCGGCGATGCCGCACGATATGTGGCTTGTCATCGACGGCAACACCGGACAGAACACGATCAACCAGACGAAAATATTCAACCAGAGTTTCCCGCTCACCGGCCTCGTGGTCACCAAGCTCGACGGCACGGCCCGTGGCGGCGCAGTGCTCTCGATTGCAAGTTCGCTCCAGATTCCTATCCGCTGGATTGGCATGGGCGAACGTATCGACCAACTGGTGCCTTTCAGCAAGGCCGAATACGTGGAAGGCCTTTTCGAGAACGCTCTGGAAGAAAAGGAATAGACCTTTGCGCGCCCTTCCCGTAGCATTGTTCCCGTTGGCGCTGCTTTTGGCTGCGCTTTTCTCGGGATGCTCCGGCGAAGTCTCGGTGGACCAGGAGTTTGTAAACTTGTATGTGGAATTGCGCATTGCCGAAATGACTTACGGCAAGACTTCCCCGATGACGCGGCTGGTGCGTCAGGATGCGTTGAAGGCGGCGGGGTATACCCGCGAGAGCTTCCTTGCCAAGGCCGATGAAATCTTGGGAGACGAACGCCAGTGGGTCCCGTTCCAGAAGGCGGTGAATGCCCGCATCGATTCGCTGCTTGCTCCTCCGGCGGCAAGTGCCGCAGCTCCTGGCGCCAATACGGGGAACGGTCCGCAGAAGGTTGCGCCGAAGATGCCTAAGCCCCAACCTAACATGCCCGCTCACAAGGGGGGTGTCCGTTGATTTTACGTCTGTTGGTTCTTTTTGCTGTTTGTGCGTCCGCCGCGTTTGCCGCTTCGCCCAAAAAAGATGCGGCGAAGGTTTCGCAAAAGTCGCTTGTCCACTGGATGGGTTATGCCGAGGCTCTCGATAAGGCGAAGAGTGCCCCGCGCCTGATTTTTGTCGACCTGTATGCGGACTGGTGCGTGCCGTGCCGCATTATGGATGCGAATGTCTATAGTAACCCGACGGTTGCCTCGCTTTTGAATTCCCGTTTCTACGCCGTCAAGCTCGACGCCGATTCGCAGGATTCCATCGTATGCGACGGGCAGAAGAAGACGGTGCAACGTTGTTATTTTGATGTGTGGGAATTGAACGCGCTCCCTGCGTTTGTACTTGTTGCCCCGAAGGGGATGAGTATCCTGACGGTGACCGATTCCATGACGCCGCAGGAGTTGCAGTATATGTTGTACCAGTTCCTTGAAAAAGAAAAGGAGTGGATGTCCCGATGAGCGAACAGTTCTTGTTTTACGTCCAGGTTGTTTTTTGGGTGATGCTCTTTCTGCTGGTGCATTGCTACTTGCTGTTCCCGATGACGCTTCCGTTCGTGAGCGAAATTTTCAAGCGTCGCAAGTCTCCCGAAAAGGGCGATGTAGAACTCCCGACGGTGTCGATCTTGATTTCTGCCTACAACGAAGAGGCGGTTATCGAGCGCAAGATTCAGAATATCCTTGAACTGGATTATCCTAAGGAAAAGTTGGAAGTGCTCATTGGTGACGACGGTTCGGCGGACAAGACCGCCGAGATTGTTGCCCGTTATGCCGACAAGGGGATTACCCTGGTGAAGGCTCCGCAGAATGCGGGAAAAGCGGCAATGCTCAACCGTCTGCACAAGATTGCGAAGAACGACATTCTGCTCTTTTGCGATGCGAATACGATGTTCTTCCCGAACGTGGTGCGTAAGCTTGTCATCCCGTTCCAGGACAAGAAAATCGGTTGCGCCTGCGGTCACCTGATTCTTTCCGATAAGAGCGGATCCACCCTGGGCCGTGGCGAAAGTTCCTACTGGGACCTGGAATCCGAAATCAAGAAGTTCGAGGGCGTGCTCGATATGCTGATTGGCGGCAACGGCGCCCTCTACGCCATTCGACGTGAGCTTTATACGGAACTGCCGGTCAAGAAGAGCGTGATGGACGACTTCTTCGTGACGACCAAGGTCCTCGAAAAAGGCTTCTATTGTACCTTCGTGACAAGCGCTATCGGCACCGAGCAGACCTCGAAGGAATCGAGTGGCGAATTCCGCCGCAAGGTGCGTATCGGCCGCGCGAATTTCAACTTCCTGTTCTCTTACCTGCCGTTGCTGAATCCGTTCCGTCCGATGCTTGCGTACCTGTTCTTCTCGCACAAGATTCTGCGCTGGTTCTCGCCGCATATCCTGATTCTGCTTTTTGTGGCTAACGCCCTGTTGCTGACGAGAGGCCTCTTCTATCAGATTTTCTTTGGCGCGATGACGCTAGTGCTTTTGGTGGCGCTATTCAAGATTGTGCCGAGCGGCTACTATTTCCTTTCGATGAACTACGCGATGCTTAAGGGATTCTTCATGGCGTTCAAGCGCGAAAAGAGTGGCGGCTGGGCCCGCGAAGCAAGGAGCGACGAATAAATTCGGAATTAAGATTTCAGAATTCGGAGCTTGGAATTTAGCGTAAAGTACGTCATTGCGGGCGAAACGAAGTAATCTCTGGTCAAATTGGAGCTATATTGTAGGTATGAAAAAAATTCTGATATCCATTCTGTTTGCCTTGGCATTCGCCGTTGTTCCGGCGAACGCCTTCACGATGGATGTTCAGGGTGGAGTTGTCAACCATGTCAGTGAAATCAAGAATTTCAACTTGAACGTGTATGGTCACCTGTGGTATCCGATTGACCAGATGCTCTTTTTCGGCATCGGTACGGGCTATCAGGAAATCGACAATGTGAGCCTTGTCCCTGTTTCGGGCAGTGTCTGGATTCGCTTGCCTATCGGAAGTCGCACGCTTCCCGTGGCGACAGGTGACTGGGGTTACCTTTTCGGTTCAAGGCACCAGATGTTCTGGCGTGCTGGCGGCGGGTTCGATATCAAGAACGGCGACTATTCGTCTATTATGCTGATGGGCGGTTACCAGTTCCTAGACCACGAAGGCAAAGGCTACGCCTACGTGCAGGCGGGCATTCTAGTAGAACTATAAAAAATGTGAAATGTGTAATGAGAAATGTGTAATTACTCATCTCACATTTCTCATCCTACATCTAACAATCTATTTCCCTAATTCGGTCTCTAGGAACTTTTTGTTCTCTTCGACTTTCTGCTTTTGCGGATTGTCCGGATATTCTGTCAGGCACTTGTCGAGCGGGGTGATTGCGTCCTGCAGCATTTTTTTCTTCTTCGCCATGTCCTTCTGCTTTTGGGCTTTCGCAAATATCTGACTAGTGGATTTGCGTTGCTTGGTGCAGTAGGTGTCGGCTAGTTTCAGATAAAGTTCGTTTGCTTCTTTGCGGAGTTTGCTGGCCTTGAGTTTGTTCAGGAGGGTCTTGGCTTCGGCGAATTTTTCTTTTTGCAGGAGAGAGTCTGCCTTGGCGAGCGCCTGGACGGGATCATTCGATTCCCAGTACTTGGCGGCTTCGGCGTCGTTTGCTTGGGCGAGCTCGCGGATGTGGTCAATGAGCGCTTGCAGGTGGAGGGAATCTTCGAAGTCACGATAGCGCATTTGCAGGATAATCGCTTGCTTTTCGGCTTCGGCAAATTGCGCCTGGTTGTCGGCGAGAGCCTTTATGGTGGCGTATTCCTTTTTGGCCTTGGCAAGCGTATTCGTGTAGGCGAGAACCTTTTGTGCTTTGGCCCACAGGGTTAGCGAATCGCCCGGCGCAAGTGCGATGAGGCTGTCCGCGGTTTCGGAAACCAGGTCATAGTTGGCGTTTGCGCGGTTCATGTTCTGTATCTGGAAAACCATCGGTTCGTAGGCTTTGGCCTTCTCGGCACGAGTCTTGCCGAATTCATTTAGCATGGAGTCGGCCTTGGATTCCCATTGGGCCCATAGGGGTTTGATGACGCGGAATCGTTCCAGGTAGGCGGTGGCGGAATCGGTATAGCCGGCCTTGTACAGGGTGTCCGCATAGTCAAAGATGCTCTGGATCAGGGCGGGAATCTCTGTGTAGGGATCCGTTGCCCTTGCCGTATGGGTTGCGGTTGCCGGGACCGTAGTGGTTTCTGCAGTTGGAATATTTTGGGGCGTGTTCAGTCGATGGCTGTCCAGGGCCTGCGAATTGAAAAAGACTTCGTTTTCGGATTGTTCCGAGCTTGTCGCCTGGCTTGCGGATGGGGCCCCTTTTGAAGGTTCAGTCGTGTACTCGGCGGCACTTGCAGTTGATGGTTCCGACTGTGGATTTGTTTCGGGGACAGGTGTGTTTCCTACGCATGCCGTAAAAAGCGCTGCGCCAAACAAAAGGTTGAGTGTACGGGCCTTATTTCGTTTCATAATGCGTTTTGAAAAAATTTGAAATTCGTTTTTAATATAGCAATCTTGATAAAATGTCAATAGAATTTGTGCAAACGGCGTGTAAATCCCTTACAAAAAGGGGTATCTTTTTTATTGGTGTGGATGATTAAGTGAGGTTGTTATGAAAAACTTCTTGGTTTCGTCTGCTGTTTCGTGCGCAGCGTTATTTGCCGTATTTGCGACTTCCGCAAGTGCGCAACCCAATGATGAATGGAACGGCAAGCCGCGTGTTTTTGCGGTAAATGCGCTGACTCCGCATGTGACATCCATGCCGTATACGACGGTCAAGGAAGCCCTAGTGGGCGACCGCCATGCTTCTGAATGGTACCAGAGCCTTTCGGGCAAGTGGAAATTCTACCACGTTGACAAGCCTGCCCAACGCAATAACGACTTCTACAAGGACAATTACGATGTGTCTGGCTGGGACGATATTCCGGTGCCGTCTTCTTGGCAGTTGCTGGGTTACGACCATCCGATTTATACCAACGTGATTTATCCGTGGTCGCAGAACAACCGCGTTTCTGCACCTTACGCTCCTACTGACTTTAACCCGGTGGGTCATTACCGCCGCAACTTCACCGTCCCCGAAAAATGGGCCGGCAAGCGTATCCGCCTGCATTTTGAAGGTGTGGAATCCGCTTACTATGTTTGGGTGAACGGCAACTATGTCGGCTACGCCGAAGATTCCTTTACCGGTCACGAATTCGACATCAACAAGTACCTGCGCAAGGGTGAAAACAATGTTTCGGTGCAGGTTTTCCGCTGGTGCGATGGTTCCTGGCTCGAAGACCAGGACTTTATCCGCCTTTCGGGTATCATGCGCGATGTGTACATTTACGCTGTGCCCGAAGTGCACATTCAGGATTTCCAGATCGATGCGACCCTTACCAACAATTATACCGACGGTTTGCTGAAAACGACGGCGTGGATTTATAACTCTACGGGCTCTGCCTCGGGCGACTATACCGTAGAACTTTCGCTGTACAACGACAAGGGAGCCGAAGTCATTTCTCCGTCGGCACAGAAGGTTTCTGGTATCGGCTCGAAGGGCGAAAAGAGTGTCCACTTTGAATTGCCGATTACGAAACCGGACCGTTGGTCTGCCGAAACTCCGAACCTGTATACCGCAGTGCTTACCATTAAAGATGGTAGCGGCAAGATCATTCAGGTCGAGAGCAATAAAATTGGCTTTAGAAAAATTGAAATCAAGAAGGACAACGGGGCTCCGCGCCTGTTTGTAAACGGTATGCCGGTAAAATTCCACGGCGTGAACCGTCACGAGCTCGACCCGGATAACGGCCGCGCTGTGACCTACGAGCGAATGGAACAGGACATCATCTTGATGAAGCGTTTCAACATCAACGCGCTCCGTATGTCGCATTACCCGAACAATCCGGTGATGTACGATCTTTGCGACAAGTACGGTATCTACGTGATTGACGAGGCGAACGTGGAAAGCCACGGCGCCAACAGTGAACTTCCGAAAAATAGCGACGATTGGCGCGCCCCGGTGGTAGACCGCCTGAATACCATGGTGCAGCGTGACAAGAACCACCCCTGCATTATCCTTTGGTCCTTGGGGAACGAAGCCGGTAACGGCAACGTGTTTGCCTCGGAACGCGAACGTGCCCACCAGATTGACTCTACCCGTTACGTGCATTACGAAGGCGACAACAACAATGCCGATGTGACAAGCCAGATGTACTGGGGCTACGATTATATCGCCGGTTACAAGGATGCGAACAAGCCCGTGATGCTTTGCGAATACGAACACGCCATGGGTAACTCCGTGGGCGACCTGCAGGAATATATGGATGCCTTCTACGGCAACCCGCGTGCTTTCGGCGGCTTCATTTGGGACTTTATCGACCAGGGCCTGCACCACAAGGGCACCCCGTATTGGGAATTCGGCGGCATGTGGGGCGACTGGCAGAACGACGACAACTTCTGCGCGAACGGCCTCGTGTTCCCGGATAGAAAGATCCAGCCCGAAATGTGGGAAATCAAGTACCAGTACAGCCAGCTGCGCGTGAAGAACGTAGATGCGGCAAAGGGCAAGATTGAAATTGAAAACCGCTACCTCTTCAAGAATTTGGGCGACTTCCTCGATGCCTACTGGCAAATCAGGGAAGACGGCAAGGTCATCAACGGAGGCAAGCTGAACGGTTCGCAGATGAACATCGGCCCGAACCAGAAAAAGGAAGTGACTATTGAGATGCCGAAAATCGAAACCAAGATCGGCGCCGAATACTTCCTGGATATCGATTTCCGCTTGAAGAACGACGAACTTTGGGCTAAGGCGGGCCATAGCGTTGGCCATGAGCAGTTCGGTATTAATTTGGGCCAGCTCTGGTCCACCGAAGTGGATATCAGCACCGTAGGAACCCACAGGGTGATTAAGGGCAGCGGCGAACTCACGCTCGAAGGCAAGGATTTCAAGATTCGCTTCGACGAGAATGCGGGAACGCTTGCAAGCTACGTGCTCGATGGCGATACCATCATCAAGAACGGCGGTATCCCGAACTTCTGGCGTGCCCCGACCGATAACGACAAGGGCTTCAATATGGAAAAGGGCCACGGCGAATGGCGCAAGGCGAGCCAGAAACGCAACGTGTCCTCCGAAGTCAAGGAAGTCTCCGCCAACGAAACCCAGGTGACCTTCAATTTCAGCTTCCCCGATGTGGGCAGCTCCAAGATGAAGCTGACCTACTTTGTGTACGGCAGCGGCGATATCGTGGTGGAATACACCTTCAATCCGGACGGCTCCAAGAGCTACATCCCGAACGTAGGAACGCTCTTTACGGTGCCGCAGGGCTACGAAAAAGTCCGCTGGTTTGGACGCGGCCCCGACGAAAACTATATGGGCCGTAATCGCGGAAGCTTCATGGGCATCTACTCGACGCTCGTGGATTCGATGACGGTCATGTACATGGAAATCGGCGAAACCGGCCAGCGCACCGACGTCAAATGGGCGACCCTCACCAACAACGACGGCAAGGGACTCATGATCGTGGGTAACCCGCGCCTGGAATTCAACGCCCAGCATTATACCCCCGAACAGCTCACCAACGTAAAGCTTCCGTGGGAACTCAAGCGCGACAAGGATATCACGCTCCGCGTGGATTTGCACCAGATGGGCCTCGGCGGTATCAACTCCTGGGGTGCCGAACCTCTCAATGCCTACCGTCTGAATGCAAACCGCGAATACTCCCACAAGTTCCGCATTGCCCCGATTCGTAAACAGCTGAACGACCCGACCGAATACTCCTTGCTCGGCTTCAGGAACTTTGGCTGGAACGACTTGGCGCCTGCGGCATACCCGGGTGACAAGATTTACGAAAACCAGCCCGAAAAGGATGTTGCAGAAACGGCGAACAAGGATCCTAATGGTACAGACGCGGTAAAGCCGCTCGTCTTCAGGACTCCGGATTCGTATGCGCCGCGCAGCTACAACGTGTTCGATATGCAGGGCCGCCTCGTGGCAAAGTTTACGACCCAAGGCATCGAGGACTTGCAGGCGAAAACATCCGCCGCGGTGAACCGCTCCGGCACCTACCTGGTGCGCTCCAAGTCCGGCAAGACCTTCCGCATCAACGTGCGCTAAGAAACTCCACACCCCATGCATGAACGCCCCGGCTTTGGCCGGGGCGTTTCTTAAGTTTAGGCGAGGCTGTATTTTTGACTTCGTCCGCCTTTGCTTTCGGCTCGGACGATTCCCTTCTGGATGAGCGCCTGGATGTCGCGAAGGGCGGAGTCGTGGCTTGTTCCGGTAAGGGCCGCCGCTTCCTTTACCGAGAACGTGGCAGGTAGCGTTCCTTCCCAGGCGGCGTTTACAATTTTACGTTCGCGTTCGCTCAGGGCGACGTCCTTATTTTTCTGGTCGAACTGGATTTTCTTGAGAGTGTCAGCGATCTCTCTTTCACGCACTTCGATGGAGCGCCTCATAATTTGCAGGAACCACAGGATCCATTCGGTCAGGTCACCGTTTCCGGACTGCGCCTTGAGCAATTGGCGGAAGTATTCTTCGCGTTCCTCTAGAATTTGGGGGCATAGCGCAAATAGGCAGTGGCTAGTGTTTTCGCTGTGTGCGAGAATCATGGTCGTGAGGGCGCGAGCGATTCGTCCGTTACCGTCTTCAAAAGGGCGGATGGTAAGGAACCAGAAATGGGCGACGGCGGCCTTGATGGCTCCGTCCGTCGTGGAATTTTCGATCCAGTCGATAAAGCGTTCCATTTCAAGGGGAATGCGTTCTGCGCTTATTCCTGTAAAAGATCCGACAGAGCTTTCCTTTGTCCTAAATTTCTTTACTTTGTTCTGACCAATGGCGGCGTGCCATGCAAAGAGTCGCTCTGCGGTCAATGGCTGCTTGGCGTTTTGAAGGGCCCCGACCATATTTCGTATATCGTCGCTCGCGTTGTTCTTTTTGGCAATTTCGGTCTTGACGTTTTGGGGATCGAGCATCCGGTCGTCCAGGGCGTAGTTGGCCGCGATGTCCTGGGCGAGCATCTGTATTTCTTCGTCATTGTCGTTGACCAGGTTCGTAACCCCGATGAGACGGCCTTCCTGCAGGCGAGTCTGTCCGAGGGCGTCCATGACGCTCTGGGAATTGTACCGGAAACGGGTCCAGTCAGGGTATTGGTGTATGAACAAGGGACGGAATGCGGTCATTTAACGCAAAATATACGTAGATAAGGTTTGTTTGTGTTATTTCCAATTCGTAATGTTCCACTTTGGAATAGGGTTTTGAAAAAAAAGTGAACCGATTCACGATTTTTTTGTATAACTTTGTTTACAAGAAGGAAAAAATGCTAGTGGTTTGGTTTTGGGTCCAAGCGGTTTGAGGTGTTTGCGCTTGGTAATAAGAGGTCCGGTCCGGAGTGCCGGACCTCTATCTTTTAGCCGAATTCGCGAACTATCTCCCTCACTACTTTTTTTTCTTGCCATCCTTGCGATTATTCCCGTCAACTCCGCATTCTTTCCTGTCATCCCCGCGTTCTTTCCTGTCATCCCCGCGTTCTTTCCTGTCATCCCCGCGAATGCGGGGATCACTGCTTGAATATATTTCTTAAATTTTGACCATGCAGAAAATTGATACTTGGTACAAGGCCGAGGGATATTGCCCCGCCGAAGAATATGAACTCGCAAGCTACCTGCTTTTCGAGGCGGGCGTTGCGACTCTTGAAGAACTGGACCCGAAAGCGGAAGGCCGGACGGATTTCTGCTTCTATACGGGAGACAAGGCTGAAAGAGACCGCATTGTAGGCGAGTTCCCGCAGTATCATTTTGTGCTCAGCGACGAACCCGCGAAGGATTGGGACAAGTGGTGGCGCGACCGTGCCCAGCCAGTTTCCGTGTCTCCGCATCTGTGGGTTCGCCCCCCTTGGGTAGAATTTACGCCAGACGATCCTGCTGCGGTTGTACTGGAGCTCGAAGCGAAAACCGCTTTCGGAACGGGCGAACACGATACGACGAGCAGCTGCGCGACCCTGATGGAATCGGTGGATTTCAAGGGAAAAACGGTGCTTGACATCGGTACGGGTACGGGAATTTTGGCCATGTATGCCCGCCGCTTGGGAGCGCGTCTTGCGGTAGGTACAGAAATTGACCCGCTGACGATTCCCTGTATTGCCGAAAACTTTGAGCGCAACGGCTTTGGTGAAAGCGACTGCGTGCTGGGTTTCCTGGATGCATTCAAGGATGGTGCCAAGTTTGACGTTATCCTGTGCAACATGATCCGGAGCGAGCTTTGGCCCCTGCGCGACGACATCGAGGACCTGCTTGTGAAGGGCGGCGAACTTGTCATTAGTGGCCAGCTTGAAACCGAAAAGGATTATGTTCTCCGCTGGTTCGAAGAAATTGGCCTGACCGTCGTCCAAGAAAGAGTAAGTGGCGAATGGTGGAGCGTGCTTGCACGCTCCTGAATGAGCCTCGGGGACAAATGCGTAAGGTGAGCGTCGCGCTCGCCCGCCTTATTGTTGCAATCGTTTGTTGATTTGCGATTGCGCGTAGAAGTTCGATTTTTCTTCCATCATGGATTTTGAAATGCTGTCGATAAATTCGTTCATCGGCTTGCTGGTATCGTAGCTTTGGCTACAGATACAGACGGATAGCTTGTATGAACTGTTGAAGTTGTTTGCTTCCGACAACCCTGACCTTATGCGTGTAATGCACATGCTGATGGCCATTTCGTTCTGGGTGTTGACGAATGCGATGTACTCGTCGCTGGAATAGCGGATAATCACACCGAGTTCCCCGATGGAGCGGTTTAGGATCTTTGCCATCTTGATCAGCACCTTGTTGCCCGTGGCGTGCCCGTAGTTCTGGTTGATGGTCTTGAACGAGTTGATGTTTACAAGGATTCCGGTCACTTGCAGGTCTTTCTTCTTGGCGTACTCGCGACCAAGGTAGTCCAGGTAGGTGTAGTTGAAGACTCCCGTTAGCTTGTCCCTGAAAACGCGCTCGCTCTGCAGCGTGGCGAAAACACCTGCAATGGAAACCGCGATACTTGCAGAGATGGCTGAGATTCCGTAAAAGAGAGACTGGATAGCCGTGCCGACAATGAGCGGGATAAAGTAGACCCAGACAGGGAAGGACTTGAACATGCCTCCCTTTCGCTTGCAAATAAAGTAGAGAATCAGGCTGTCGACAAGGAAACCGTAGTCGATTGCGATGTAGAACAGGTAACCGAATTTACGTTCGTAGACATTGTTGTAGGAAACGTCAAAAATGAAGGGAACGAAGTTGTTGAGGATAATCATGGTCGTTCCCGTGATGAGTGCCGCCCCCAAAATGTAACGATGGACGATGGAGAATCGTGCATTCAGGTGCTCTGCCAGGAACAGCAGCCAGAAGAACGTGCCGAACATGTCGGCCAGGTACAGGAGTGCGTTGCTCCCGTAGACGATGACTCTCGCCATGGCGCCCGGCTTTCCGTCGGCGGTGTAGGCGATGGGGTCGAAAATGCATCCGCAAAAAGCGAAAAAGAGGATCAACTGCAAGAAAGCGTTTTCCGCCCCCTTCTCGCGGAATCTCCATATATTACCTGCCAACAGGACACCGATGAGAACGATGCCGAATATGTTACTCACATAAACAGTTGTCAGTTCAAAAGTGCTTTCCATAATCAATCCCTTCCATAATATAATCACTTTTTACAAAAAAAGAAATTTTTTATATAAATTATCGTTTTTGTGTGATATATCACGTTTTTTTAACGCTTTCTGCGGTCCATGACCTTGTGGGTTGCGTAAAAGGCCTTCTTGTTTTCGTACATGCGGGAATCGATTGTATTGATGAAAGTGTCGATATTTTCGTTTTTCAGGTCTAGCTTGTGGTAACCGATAGAGGCAGACAGGGTGTATTTCTTTTCGTTGTCTGCATTGTATTTTTCGAAAAGGTACAGGATCTTCTCGATACGGGCTTTGATTTGCTCATCGTCCTGGGTGTTGATTAGCAAGATAAATTCGTCTCCGGCATAACGGACAACGCTTCCGAGGCTGCCCACGCCTTTTTGCAGGATGCGCGTGGTGGCGATGAGGGCCTCGTCACCGACGGAATGCCCCTGCTCGTCGTTGATGCGCTTGAAATCGTTCAGGTCAAGCATGATTCCCGTAATCTTCAATTTGGGGCGCTTGGCAAATTTTTTGAGCTGGTAATCCAGGTAGGTCCGGTTAAAGACGCCTGTCAGCGCATCGCGGTAAATCATCTCGTTTTGGAGGCTTGCGAGGATGCCCGCAATCGAAATGGCGATGCTTGTGGGAATGACGGAAATGCCGTAAAACAGCGACTGTATGATTCCGCCAGCAATAATCGGGACGATGTACACCCATATCGGGAAAAACTTGAGTACGCCTCCCCTTTGCTTGCTCCTGTAATAGGTGAACAGGCTGTTGATGACAAGTAGGTAGTCTATGACCGTAAAGAAAAAGTAGAAGGACTTTCGCTCGTAAAGGTTGTTTTCGTCGATAGAGAAGACTATGGGGTGGAATAGGTTGACTATAAGAACCGTGACTCCCGCCACGATGATGGTGTTCAGGGCAATCTTGTGCTTTCTGGTAATGGAACCGTTCAGGTAGTAGCCTAAAAAGCGGACCCAGCAAAGGACGGCGAGCATGTTTGCTGCAAAGAGCCAGGTGCTAGTCGCATAGACTGCGATTTTGGGCATTAGGCCCGGGATTCCCTTCATGGTGTACGAGATGGGGTCGGCAATGCAACTGGTGAGCGCGAAGAACATCATCAGGACCAGGTTCTTGTTGGCGGGAGTCTTGCTCTGCAGACGCCAAAGATTACAGATAATCAGGACGACAATCAGTACGATGCCGATGATATTGGCAACATAGATGCTTTCTAGGTTAAATAAGGGGCTCATTGCCTTATGTCCTGTCCGCCATGTACGCCCCCGGACCGAATTGGGGGAGTAGGTTGAGTTTCTCCTGTCTTCTTGTGATAATTATACATAATTTTTTTGTATTTTTTTGTAAAACGGAGATTTTTATGTCTAAACTGATGCGTTCTATTTCGGGTATCCGCGGAATCGTGGGTGATACCCTTACCCCCCAGGTCCTGAAGAGCCATGTGAGTGCCTTTTTGCAGATTACCAAGGCCAAGCGAGTCGTGATTGGTCGCGACAGTCGACCGACGGGCGACGCTATCAGTCAGTTTGTCGCAGGCATCTGTCGTCTGTCGGGCGTAGACGTTGTAGAGGTCGGCCTTTCGACAACTCCCTCGGTGGAAATCTTGACGACTGAGCTCAAGGCCGATGCGGGCATCATCATTACCGCGAGCCATAACCCGCTCGAATGGAACGCACTCAAGTTCCTAAACAACAAGGGACTTTTCCTCGGCCCCGCCGACGTGAAGCAGCTCTTTGAACTTGCCGATGCCGATAACTTCAAGTATCCCGATTATCGCGGCATGGGCAAGTATGAGTTCATGAAGGATGCCGACGGCGTTCACGTGGATGGAACCCTCAAGATTCCGTTTGTGGATGTCGAGGCGATTCGTGCCAAGAAATTCAAGGTGGCCGTAGATGCCGTGAATGGTGCGGGCAGCTACATTGTGCCGCGTCTTTTGGAACAGCTCGGCTGCGAAGTGGTTCGCGTGCATTGCGAACCCGACGGCACGTTCCCGCGTGGTGCAGAACCGATTCCCGAAAACCTCGGCGACTTGCGCAAGGCCGTGAAGGATAACGGCTGTGCGGTCGGTTTCGCTGTGGACCCTGATGCGGACCGTTGCGCCTTGGTCGATGGCCTTGGCCAGAGCATCGGCGAAGAATATACGCTCGCCATTGCGACGGAAGAAGTGCTCAGCCAGAAGAAAGGAAGCGTCTGTGTTAATTTGTCTACGAGCCGCATGAACCAGGATGTCGCCGAAAAGTACGGTTGCGAATTCAGCCGCGCCAAGGTGGGTGAAATCAATGTGAGCCTGCAGATGATCGAAAAGGGCTGCGTCATCGGCGGCGAAGGTAACGGAGGCGTGATTCTGCCGGCACTCCACTACGGTCGTGATAGTCTCGTGGCGGCAGCCCTCGTGCTTAGCTGGATGGCACACCATAACGGAGGCCCGGAAAAGTTCGTTGCGGAAAATCCGTCTTACGCCATGCCCAAGAAGAAGTTTGAACTGGGCGACAAGAAGGTGGCCGACATCCTCCCGAAAGTCAAGGCAGAATTTGCCGGTTGGGAAATGGACGAACGCGACGGCCTGTGGCTTGGCCACGAGAAGTCCTGGGTGCATGTGCGCGCCAGCAACACCGAGCCTGTGATTCGCGTAATTGCCGAAGCGCCGACGGCTGAAGAGGCCGAAGCCCTCTGCACTAAAGTCGAAAAACTTATATAAGATAAGACCGCTCGGCTCTATTGCATCTGTAAAAATACGATATCGCCTCGCTCTCGCCTCCACGATTCGTTAATACGAATCGTTTGAGGCTCACGGTAAGACCGCCCGGCTCTATTGCATCTGTAAAAATACGATATCGCCTCGCTCTCGCCTCCACGATTCGTTAATACGAATCGTTTGAGGCTCACGATAAGACCGCTCGGCTCTATTGCGTCTGAAAAAATACGATATCGCGTTTAAAAAGGTCCGCCTTTTGAGGCGGACCTTTCTGTTGTTGGAGGTGTGTAGGAAACTTAGAACTGTTCGAAGAACTTGTGGACTTCTTCGGGAACCCAGGTGTTCTGCCAGTTGCCGTTGTCGTAAGCCGTCCACTGGTGCTGACCGTTCCAGCTGCAGAACTTGACCGGGAAGCGCTCGTCGACGGTCGTGAAGTCGTAGCAGAGGTGTCCGCTGCCGCCGACTTCCTTCGGCTTTTCTGCGCTGGCATCGGTGAAGTTGCCATCTGCATCGGCCTTACCGTTGTTCTTGAGGATGCGCTTGAGTGCGCTGTCACGAGCGCGGTTGTAGTTGCAGGTGCCGTCATTCTTGCCGTGCACGGCCATCCAGGCGATAGGCAAGCCCTTGTTCTTCGGCAGGTAGATGTTGTAGTCGGCTGTTGCATAGACAGCGACTGCGCGCAGGCGGTCTTGCATGTCCTGGGCCATGGAGTTCGTGACCATGGCGCCGAAGCTAAAGCCCGTCATGAACACGCGGCTGGTGTCAATGCAGTAGTTTTCTTCGAGAGTCGTAAGCAACTGGTTGATGAACTTGTGGTCCTTGTCGCTGTTCATACTCCATGGCATACCGTCGGTATCGCCACGCGGAGAAACGAAGATATAGTTGCCTTCGGTGTCGAGTTTCTGCTGGCCGTAGTACGGAGACGGATGGTCCTGGTCCGCATAGTGGTGGACGAAGTCTTCGGCGTTAGAGCCCATGCAGTGCATGGCGAAGAGCAACTTGTAAGGTTTCTTGTTGTCGTAGTTCTTCGGCAAGGTGATGAAGTATTCACGTGTTTCGCCGTTGACGTTCATTTCGAAGCGGTCGCCATTTTCGACGCTCTTGGTCTTCTGCAGCTTTGACGTCGTGCCGCAGCCCTTACTCGGGGTCGGGTTGTTCTTCAAGGCGTAGCCGAATTTGAATGTCGGTTCGGGAGGAACCGTCTTCGTAAGCTTCACGTTGAGCGTAGTATCGAGCGTGTTGAGCTTGATGGTGAGCGTATCGTAATCTGTGGCGACAAACTGGATGGCTTCACCAGCCTGAGCTTCCTTCATGAGGGCGCTTGCGCTAGCTTGTGTGCCGAAGGAACTGCCGTATTTTCCTTCGCTTGTGAACTTGAAATTCTGCTTAGCGCTGCCCACGGAAACCTGCGCAAAATATGTGCCGCGTGCGTTGAGGCCTTTGCTCAAGTCGTATGTGCCTGCACCCTGCAAAGTTTTGGTAAAAACCTGGTTGCCGAGAGAGTTGTAAATCTTCACCTGAACAGGGGAAGTACTACTCTGGGAGTATGAAAGAATGCCGTTGTTGATGTTGATATATCCGACGGCGTTTTTGAAGGCCGGATGAATGGCGAGTGTGATCGAATCTTCATCTTCGTGGATGGTGAATTCGCCCTTGTCGTCTGTCTTTGTGGTCTTGCCTTCCTTGAGCAAGCTGACATCGACATCCTTGATAGCCTGGCCATGATCATCGGAAACGGTGCCGTTCAATGAATATGCTGATGCGGTGCCGCACATGGCGGCGATCACTGCTGCAGAGAACAGTGAAGAGAATGATTTACCCATACTTACTCCTTTTACCCTATACACCGTCAAAAAAATATATACTCGGTGTAAAAAAGGGCTTTAAAAATGAATCTGGCCATTGACAATTAGTCCATAACATTTTGTTTACACAAAAAAGAGCCCCAAACGAGGCTCTTTCTTGGTAGGAGTACGATGAATGAAGAAAATTTTTACACGATTGAAGATCCTTTTAATCCCCACTTGGGCCACTTTATTGGAGTGAATTTGATGGGGATTTGGAGTTTGTGGTTAATCAATGGTCAGCTTGCGTGCTGCTGCTGTCTGTTTTTTTGACAGGGCGAATGACAACACGCCGTTTTCGAGGGAGACCTTGATGTTTTCGGTGTCGATGTCGTCGGCCAGGCGGAAGCTGCGCTCGTAAGTGAACTTGCTTTCCTTGCGGTTACGCGTTGCCTTGACGGTGATGATGTTCTTTTCGACCTGGATGTCCAAGTCTTCCTTTTTAACGCCCGGGAGTTCCACTTCAAGCATGAAGCCGTTCTCGACTTCATAGTAGTCGGCCTTGGGCGTGTAGCTGCATTCGTTCTGGGCGTTGCAGGCGTTCAAGTTGTCAAGGAAGTTCTGGATACCGTAGAAAGTGCTCGGAATAAACTGTGTCATAATTTTAACCTCTTTGGATGTGGGGCCAATCTTTGGCGGTTTGCCTCGGCTTGGCACCCTGTTTTTGTCTTCGCACACCTAATTGCAAAAGGCGTGCCAACTTCAGATGTGGTTGCCGAAAAGAAGGCGCGATTGCGTCTAGGCCAGTATTTTAGCGGGGTTGGCGGGGCCGGGCTTGTCTTCTTTGGTTGTGGCTATGCAAAAAGAAACATTGGCCGTTTCAATGGAGAAACATGGAGCGTTTAATCGTAAAACGTAATTTGATGGCTTGGAAAAGGGCGTTGACAGTGAAGTTGCGACGCGGAAAGTTGAAAAAAATCCCTTTGTGAACCCGCAGAAGGTCGAAAAAGATTCCTGCCGAATGGCTTTCTTGAAAATATATGTTTTTAAATTGTTGATAAAGTGGATGTAATGTGGAATAAATCCCGTTATTTCGCAAAAAAGTGAAAAAAGTTGAAATTTTTCGCCAAAAGCCCTTGACAACGGTCACGGAAAGTTCTATAATTGGCCTCACCCGCGAACGAGAGGGCTGAAGAGCTGAAACGGACGCGGGACAGCAACCCGAGAGGTTGCTGAGTAGATTGAAGGAATCGGAGATGTGCTTAGTGACGGGTCCAAGAGGATTCTTGGAAAGTCAATGATACGAACGTGATTAACGGGACCAAGACTTTAA